>CALMMI010000604.1 GCA_937868245.1 uncultured Ignavibacteria bacterium
ATTGCTTGTTGTAGTAAAGCAGATTGAACGCTTTTATACTCAAACTGTTAAGCATCATATCCGGTGCTTCGAACGGAAAAGGGATTTGATTGCCTTGCCATTTAAAACTCGGGTCGTTCGAGCTTTTGTGATTTCCTTGCATGAAAATCCCACGACCCAATTTCTTACCCGCTGAAGCGCAATCGACCCACGCAACCGAATACTCAAACCGTTCATCCGATATTGCGGAAAGTGCAAGGAATTCATCTATCGTTCCAAATTTAATATTTTCACACTCAATCAAAGGCGAAGATATTTTTTTCATTTGAAATTCTGCCCATGTAATCATTCCTGTAAGACCAAGACCGCCGATTGTAGCTGAAAATAAATCAGAGTTTTCCGAACGCGAACAAATTAGCCTGTCTCCATTTGATCGCAGAAGTTCAAATTGAGTAATATGGTTACCGAAATTACCTGCGCGGTGATGGTTCTTTCCGTGAATATCATTGGCGATTGCACCTCCGATTGTGATGAACTTTGTGCCTGGGGTTACAGGTACAAACCACCCGCGTGGCATATATTCCTTTAGAAGTTCTGCAATGGAAAGTCCGACTTCACAACGAAGCAAACCGCTCTCAGGGTTAAAATGTATTATTTTGGAAAGTCCTGTTGTATCAATCAATGTTCCCGTGGAATTAAGGCAGCTGTCGCCGTAGCTTCTTCCCAATCCATAACATAAATACTCTTCCGGTAAGGGAAGGGTAACTTCATCCATCCAATTTGGGTGGATTACTGTATGCGGTGTGAATTTGGGATAGCGTCCCCACGATTGATATATTTTCATTAGGACAAAAAAAATTAGAGTGCCGCTATAATCATTGCGCAGAACACGATTGCCATTATCAGGTAACTTGTTTTATCTTTTACGGTAAATATAATCGGGTCATCGTGCATTTCCCCTCGGTGAGCAATTAGCCATACTCGGATAATCCAATAGAGCAGGCACATACCGACCACCCACAACATTTGGGAATGTCGGTACAGCTCTGTTACCTCGCGACTATTCATATATAAAGCAAACACTAATACCGAAACTAATCCACTTGCCATCCCGACCGACTGCACTATCTCTATATCACTTGCATAGTACCCGCGCCCGCTTGGTTTAGAGTTGTTTGAGGAAATCGTAATAAGAAGTTCGGAATACCGTTTTACAAAAGCCAAACTCAAAAATAAAAACATTGCAAATGCAATAAGCCACGGGGAAAGGAACACGTTCCCGGCAACCGACCCAGCATATAAACGGAATGAGTATAAACCTGCCAGAAGCAGCACATCTAATATTGCAATCTTTTTAAGTCTGAATGAATACAGGCTTGTAAGAAGCGAATATGTCCAAAGTGCAAATGTAAAGTTCCATGAAACGCCAAATATTGCAAGCAGTGATGAAGCAATTATCAGCAAAGGAACAAGCATAATCGCTGTTGGAATCTGCAAAGCACCGGACGCAAAAGGTCGGTACTTTTTACGTGGGTGCGACCTGTCCGACTCCAAATCGAAAATATCGTTTAGAACATACACAGACGATGCACACAAACTGAAACTTATAAACGCTATGAATGTTTTAAGTACTGTGTCTGACTCAAAAATCCGATGGGCAAGAAGCAACGGAATAAACAACAGGAGGTTCTTAATCCACTGATGAACCCGCATTGCTTTGATAATCGTTGTAAGTCCTGATTTCAAAGAAGGTAAGGTTTCTACATCAGGATTGATTCTCCGTACTTTATTTACAAACTTTTTATCCGATGACACAACAATTGCGCGCCGGGCTGCACCCCAAATCGGAAAATCAGCAGAACTGTTTCCGATATAGTCGAATTCCTGGTTCTGTGTCAGTTCTTTTATTCGTTCCAACTTATGTTTGCCTGCAAGATTTATGTTCTCGTTGGTGGCTATTACCTCGTCAAAAATTCCATTGAAATCTGCTACTTTTGTGGCAATACGCTCATCAGTAGCGGTAGCAAGGATGATTCTTCGATTTTGATTACGTGCTTCTTGTATATACTCTAAAACATTCTGACGAAAGGGAAGTACGGTAACTTCAAGCTCTGCATTGTCGGTAACACGTTTTTTGAAATGGTGCTTACCTTTTAGAATCCACCCGGGAACATACAAAAAATGCAAAGGCTTCTCTTTAAGCAAAATCAACAGGCTTTCCCACAAACAATCTGTTGCTATGAGCGAGCCGTCTAAATCCACAAAAAGCGGAATTGAACCTATGTCTTTAACAGGTGGAGGCATATTAGGTTGATTTCTATGAGTTCTTTGTATTCCACCATTCAAGTTGAAGCTCTGCAAAAACTGAATTACGTTTTTCAATTTCCTCAAGGGTTAACTTATCTTCCTTGGCAAGACGCTTTTTTGAACTTGAATATTTTTCTGCCATACTGCACAGCAAATTGAAGTCTGAATGATGATAACTGAAACGTTGTTCAGCATAGTCTTTTGCAGAAAATGTTGAAATCAAAAACTGCCAATCGGATGCTTGGAGCAGCATGAGTTCACGGAGTGCCTGAGTGAGAATTCTCCTCATAACCACATTCATTTTATCCGGCGGGAATTGTTCGATAAGTGAGCCGAAGCGGACTTCATTTTTATAAATTACCTCCCATGTCCATTTCGTATCATCGCCTATCCAAACATCGTGATGTCCGCCTCGACCCCATGAGCTTTCGGGTATTGCCATTACTTCATCAGGTTTGGTATAATCAATCTGCTCTGATGCTGTAACAACCTTTACGTAAGGGGAATGATGCAATCCCCGTAAAATAGATTTTACAAACTGGGGACCTTCGAACCACCAATGTCCGAACAGTTCTGTATCAAACGGAGTGCAAAGAGTACCCGTTTTCCCTGTTTGCTGGCGGTAATTAAGAAGTGTTGTTTCGATGGACTTAATAAAATGGAATGCGTGAGTATCAATTTTTTCAGGTATCCAATCAGGTACATACAACATCTTGTACATCATATCAGCTTTATTATCCGTTACTCTCCAGTATCGTAATGCAGATGTAAAATGCTTCTTATGGAAATCCAAATAGGCAGGATCTCCCGGATACCCGGAATCACCGCTCCATACTTGCATCGCCACCTTTTGATGACGGGTGAAAGCAATTGAAGTTCCACCTGAAAATGCAGGTTGCTTGGTTCGAACATTGTAGAGTGAAAGGGGAGTACGCTCGAAACTGTTACGTTTGGGAATATATTCTTTTGCCCAGGTTGGTACTAATGCTCCATCTTTTAGAACACCAAGGGGCTTACCGTCGGCAGTCGGCTGTTGGTCAACAAAAAAGAACTCGATTCCAAAATCTGATAATATTTCTTCCACACCTGCCCGCTTACGTGGCTTATTGAATTTCTCGACTGGAATATACGTTTGCCAAGGGTAGGAAGGGCGGTATGCACACTCCGGAAGCCATGCACCACGTGGAGACTTCCCAAAGTGTTTTTGGTAGTTTTCTACAGCGGCCTTTACTTGCAATGCTACACTTCGGTCATCGCCAAGTAAAGGAAAATAACCGTGTGTTGCACCACAGGTAATTACTTCAAGTGCATTCTGATCCTGGAGACTGCGGAAAGCCTGTACAATGGATCGATTGTATCGCCCGGTAAACTCACTTACACGGGTAGCGTACCAGTTCTGCCAGTATTGTGCTAAATAGACATTATGCGGTTGTGCATTGTGTTTTCGAAAATACTTCTCATCTTCAACGGCAAGGCGAATTTTGTTGGAGCAATACTGTTCAAATAGAGCAGGGAAATCGGGATGCTCCAATTGCTCGCAAAGGATAGGGGAAATATCAAGTGTGATTTTTGGCTTGATACCTTCTGCCATAAGCTCATTAAAACTATTCAGCAACGGTATGTAGCATTCAGCTACAGCCTCACAAAGCCAGTCGCTCCCATGTGGCCAGTTCCCGTGATGGAGAACATACGGCAAATGGGTATGCAACATAAACACATAATTTCCTGCTTCCATAATTCACCCGTTTATAATGAGAAATAGAAAACAATTTCAAAAAAAAGCCGCGAACTTTAGCTGAAAAGAACGCGGCACTGCTACAATCTGTTTGTGTTAGTGGATGCTTGTAGCTCCGCCAACAGGAAACGGATTATGTCCGTCGATTACTATTTCCCCAAATTCTTCCTCGAACTTTACGATATTATCGTGAAGAGCCTGGGTAAGTAATTTTGCATGTTGAGGAGTCATGATTATTCGTGCATGTACCCTGGCTTTAGGTAAATTCGGTAAGATTCTGGTAAAATCCACTACGAATTCTGCAGGTGAATGACTGATAATTGCCAGGTTTGAGTATATTCCTTCTGCTTCTTTTTCACCAAGTTCAATACTAATTTGTTGATGTTGTTCTTTAGATTCTGCCATTATAGAATGCTCTCCGTTCTTTGTAGTAAATAAATGCCGTATTAGGGCTGAAAAAATTATCGTTTTCTAAGTTTGTCTGCTTTTTCGAACATTTGCTTGGATTTTTCCGCCATTCCTTTTTTTGCTGAAACTTGTCGTGCATAGAGTCCGCCAAGGAATTCATAATAGTCAGCATTAGAAAGATTGGATGATTCGAGCGACTCAAGTTCGGCTACGATTGATTCCAGTCTTTGTTTGTCACGTGTTACTTCGTATATATTAGCTAACTGTTGTAACGCAGTTAAATCACCCTTATGCTGCGGAAGATTTTTGTAACGGTTGAAAAATTCCGCCCCTTTGTTAAGTAACGGGAAATACTTGGTTTCATCTTCCTTGTATTTGGGATTTGTTTCTTTTTTCTTTGCTTCCGATTTTTGGAATTCACTTGCTTTATTCTTGTATGCTGCAGCAAGGTTGAAAAGTGCTATATCATAATTCGGGTCTAATTCAAGTGTTTTTTCATACACGTTTATAGCATCATCATTCCGTTGCAGACGAGAATATACAAACGCTAATTGAGACCAATACGACTTGTTCGTCGGATTCTTTTTTGTCAATTCTTCAAGAGACGCAAGTACTTCCGAGGTCTTACCTTGTTCTTCGTAGATTTGAACCTTAAATGTAGAGTTTTGCTCATCCTCAGGTGTTAAAATGGATGCTTTATCAATAGCTTCAACAGCTTTTGTATATTCCTTTTGATTATAATACATAAGTGCAAGTGCAGCATACGGTCTTGTATTGTAAACGAAATAGCGTTCTCGTTCTTGTTGAATCCATGTTTTGGGTAAGTTTAATCTCCATCCTTCGACTAATGCAACTTCAGCACCTTTCTTTTTTGATGAATACAAATACACGTCATTTCCACCCGAACGAAGCCGGTCAACAAAAAGTGAATCTCCGTTTTGTAATGATGTAGTTGACGTTGTATCAGTCCTACCAAGAGCTTGAATCGCTGACCATCTGGGCATCGCTATTGATAAACCTTTACTTTTTGCAAGTTCAAATAGTGGCTCGCTTTGGCGCATATAGTTATTATATTCCTTAACTGCCGAGGCTGTATCACCTTCGTTTTCAGCAACTGAGCCTACCAAAGCAAGTAATTCTATATTTTCCGGCTTGAGTTCCAAACCAAGTTTTAAGTTCTCCTTTAGCTTCTTTGTATCCATTCCTCTATTTGTAAGGAATTGATTGTAAAGGTTAACCCCTACATTATATACTTCCACCCAAATGATATAAGATTCAGCTGCAATTTTGTTTTTAAGTTCAGCATTAGGGTTTTTGTTTTGGGCAATAAGAATGGCATCACTTGCTCCTTTGTAGTCCAGTAATTGACGTTTAGCGTTAGCAAGTAAAAACCATGCTTCTGCATTATTAGGATTTTTATCAACTTCTTTTTCCAATAGGTCGCGAGCTTTCAAATAATCTTTCTGATTATAAGATACTTTTGCCGATGTAAATTCGGGTGAAGCACACTCAAAACTCTGAAGTGAAAGTGACACACACAGAACAATTACTAATAATTTAAGAAACTTAGCCATTGATCAATCCCCGTAATAGAAAAAAGTGGAACGAACTTCAACCTGTCAAATTAGAAAACTAAAGACGAAATTAAGAAATACCAAAGAGGCGACAAAGGATAATTACTCCTACCGCTCCAAGATTGAAATAAATATTAATGACTTTTTAGAAAAATGAGCAAAAAAGTAAGAGATATAAAGCTAAATAGTACTTTTATTTGTAGGACAAATGGAGTTAAAGAAGTTGATATATTGAAGCCAAACTAGAATTGTGAACGAGGTACAGTGCATGAGGCAATAATTATCAAAGTACATTTATGAAAATGTTTCAATTGATTACCAGAACTACAAATTTTGTAAATCCATCCATTGTAAAGCTATGCTTGAATTGTTTTTGAACTCAAAATTGTGAATCACAAATACAAAAAAAAATCTTCCGACATTAATAACATCGGAAGATTCAAAAATTTAGAGAACTGCAAAATTATGGCAGTTCAGGGAACATATCAATGCTCGTTATCTCATTTGAATTAACTATCTCCGGTAATACTGCACCAAGATAATACACGTATTTATTTGATATGGAGCGTCCGTTTTCAACAAAATCAGGGTTTGGTGCAACTAAAAGAGTGATTTCCATGTCGGTTACCTTAAAAGACAATTGACGTTGCAGTTTGATTGCCGAAGAGAAATCTTTACAAGAGTCAATCATAGTACATGCAGCTCTATCTAATAACATCGGTTGGTAACTCTGAGAAAAAGCCAGAAGCTGACGGCTTTGAGCATATTCGTCAAAAGCATTTACTTTTTCAGGGATATAAGCATCAACAGAAACTTTAGTAAGATTGCC
>CALMMI010000605.1 GCA_937868245.1 uncultured Ignavibacteria bacterium
CTTAATTCTCGAGATTTGATTAAACTGAGATTCTTCGCTCGGGGACTCACTCTAAATAACCGTCTTAACTTGCTTGTCCTTCAGAACGTTAGTGAAGAATCTCAGTTAGCCTTTCCGTCCAGCAGGTTTCACGCTCTAACGGAGATTCTTCAGTCGAAGACTCCATCAGAATGACAGATTCAATATTGTTCACTCCCCTATCTTCCTAATATGTTTTTCAATCATTGACTTGTCATTTGCAGTTTTGGTAAGGCGCATGGCAGCTTTGTAATACTCAGTTGCTTTTTGATTGTCAATATCTGTATAGAGATTCCCCAACAACATACAATACAAACGGTGATGGGGCTGGGGTAATGCCTTGGCTTCTGGGATTGCAGCGAGCTTACCTTTGGCTTTCGAGAGGGCGTAGATTCTATTTATTGCAACTATCGGAGAATTGTCAATTTGGAGGAGTTGGTCGTAGAGGCGGAGAACATTATCCCATTTTTGTGGGGTCTCAATCTTGGTGCAATGCCAGTAGGCAATCGATCCTTCTATATGATATTTAGTAACTTCCTGTCCTTCAGCACTTTTGATCAGGAAGTAATTTCCACGGTCTATCAATTCGTCATTCCATAAATCCCTATCCTGTTCATCATAGAGGATGGTTTCACCTGCTTCATTCATCCGTGCTTCAAACCGTGAGGAGTGAAAACACATGAGTGACATCAGGGCGTTTACTGCAGGTTTGTTCGTACTACTATTTTCGATGAGCAAATAATTGAGGCGCATCGCTTCCAGGCACAATTCCTTTCGCAGTGTCGTGTTTTGCGTGGAAGAATAGTATCCTTCATTGAATAACAGATATAGTGTGGTCAGCACTGTTTCCAACCGTATGTTTATTTCTTTTTCGTCCGGTAATTCAATTTTTACCTGTTCTTTCCGTAGTTTTTCCTTTGCCCGTGTGAGCCGTTTGTAGATTGTGTCCTTATTACTCAAAAAAGCGTCTGCAATTTCCTCCGCACCGAAACCGCACAAGAGATTTAATGATAATCCTATCTGCGCCTCGGCAGTAATACAAGGATGGCATACCGCAAACATCATCTGCAATTGGCTGTCGTTAATATTCTTATTCGACAAATCAATGTCAATTTCATGAGATGTCTCTTCACTCCTCATTATCTCAGGAGCAATCTTTTGTGCAAACAGCTTATTGCGCCGCAGGTAATCGAGTGCCTTATTTTTCGATACAGCATACAGCCACCCCGTCGGATTATCCGGCAGACCCTTCATTCCCCACGTTTCTGCAGCTTGAAGGAATGTATCACTTACTATATCCTCAACATTCTCGATATGCTGCGTGCCGAACAGCTTACAGAGTACCACAACAATTTTGCGGTATTCAGTTCTGAATAAATGAGGTATGAGTTCTTGTTCTTTCATAAACAAAAAAAGCCCCGCAAAAAGCGGGGCTGCTCCGAAAAAAGATTACATCCGTCCGCCATCAAAGAATGGACGAACTTCTACGCTCCCGCCATACATGAGTATCGGACAACCTTTTGACATTTCAGTTGCATCTTCCAAAGATTCAGCCTTAATAATTGTAAAGCCGGCAAGTGCCTCCTTAATTTCTACAAAAGGACCATCTGTAACAATATTGTTAGGTCGTATAACCGTTCCCTTCGACGATAGTCTGCTGCCCGAATCTACCAATTTGTTTTGTGCTGCGATACCCGCCATCCAATCCTGCCAGGGCTTCATTATCGTCTGAATTTGCTCCGGGGACTGTGGAGGCGAGGGATTTGTGGTTGTGTTCGTTCTAAACACCAATAAGAATTCTTGCATTGTGTATCCGTTATTATTATCTGAAATACCCGTTGTTTTTCAAATCAAGACAAAATTTGAAATAAGAATTTGTCATTTACGCCCGATGATGATCCGCTCTCCAGTTTTTAATGGACTGCTTTATTTCTTTATTGCTCATGGAATTCTTTGCTGCTTTTGAAGCCAAATCAACCAATTCATTATCGTCCGCAAAACGCAAAGCAATTATTTGGCTCATCGTAAGACTTGGGTCAAGTAATTTACCTGTCAATGCAAAATGACGTAAATTCTCTTCGGCACGAATAGCACGGTCCTGAACAGCAAGGGGGAAAGCACGTATAAATGCAAAACTCAAACATAAAGCAATTGACATCAAGAGCAGCAAGACTGAAAGCAAATTAATCCCATTTACCACATTGATTATTGCCATTACAAAACAAGCAATGCAAACAGCAAATAAACCAAAATGGAATAAAGGTACATACCGGGAGTGACTTTCAAAACTTTGAGGTTTCATGTGTAAATAATTAGTGATTTGAATGAAGAGCTACTGTGTTTCCTTCTGTATCAACAAAATATGCCATGTGACCGATTTCATCCGTAATTTTGGTTTTAGGCATTACTACTTTTCCGCCGGCTGCTTCCACTCTGCCGAGAGCGTTATTAAGATCAGGATTGCCATTCAAATAAATCTTAACACCGTCTCCACTTGGTTTGTGGCTTTGTCCTTGCACCAAACCACCTGAAACTTTACCGTTCATATCTTCAGATGGGAAAAATGCCATGTGCATGCCCATCATTTCTTGAATCGGCATTTGGATGTTAAACACAGATTCGTAGAATTTTGTTGCGCGGTTGATATCTGCCACTGAGATTTCAAACCAATTGATTGCGTTATCTTTGCCTGTCATAAGTGTACTCCTTAGAAAAAAATTAAAATATTGAATGAATTACAAGACTATGACGAACGACTTTTTTGGAAATGGACAGCTTACTTAAAAAAATATATACAAGATATACTATACCTTTTTTTGAAGATTCCGTATGCGCAGAAATCCCCCTTAGTCCCCCTTTATCAAGGGGGAGACAAGATAAATTTCAATCTAAATTATTAAAAGGACTCTACGGCATCCCCTTGATAAAGGGGACCGAGGGGATTATCACGTTTAGCACGAAAACTTAGTCAGATCAACAATTCTGCAATCATCAAAAACAAGCAGCTCTCATTTTCAAGAATTGAGAGCTGCTAT
>CALMMI010000606.1 GCA_937868245.1 uncultured Ignavibacteria bacterium
ATCATCGTTCCATACCAGCGATATTTTGCGCCAACTCCTATTGGTTGTAACGAAAGCTGTTCGAGCTTTAATTTACTTCCCATCATCATCATTGAGCTTTCACTCATGTGCATTCCTGTTTTTGAGAAATCATCCATCTGTCTAAAAACTTTTTCAGGAGTTGAGTGAATGAGAATTTGTTTGGATTTGGTTTTCATTTTTATTATTCGTTTAATTGTGCTTCGCTCAAATGTCTGTAAGCATTTTCAACCATTACAATTCCATCATCCACAATTACACCGATAGCGAGTGCAATGCCAGTTAACGACATTATATTGGATGAAAATCCTAACAAATTGAGTAGAATAAAACTTGAAGCAACAGAAATTGGGATTTGAATGAGAATTATAGTAGCACTCCGCCAGTGGAATAAAAAAATCAAAATAACAATTGAGACACTGATGAATACTTCAATCAGTGTTTCTTTAACCGAACCTATGGCTTCTTCAATCAGTCCACTTCTGTCGTAATCAATTTTAAACTTCACTCCTTCAGGCAACCCTTTCTGAACTTCTTCCATTTTTGATTTTACACTTTTGATCACAGCATCGGCATTTTCTCCATACCGCATCACTACAATACCGCCTACTTTTTCTCCTTCTCCGTTCTCGTCGAAAATTCCGTATCGAATGTCTCCTCCCATCTGTACCGAACCAGCATCTTTTATCCGTATGGGTACATTGTTTGAAGTACCAATTGAAATATTTTCTATTTCATTGATTGATTTAATGTACCCAAGACCCCTCACAATATATGACTTATCACTCATTTCAAATTTCCGTCCGCCTACATCATTATTATTTGCCTTTACTGCTTTTAATACATCCATCATTGAGAGGTTGTAATAATTCAATTTTATAGGATCAATGATTATCTGATATTGCTTTTGAAATCCTCCGAAAGAAGCTACTTCACTTACTCCGGGTACTGTTTGCAAGGCAAACTTGATATACCAGTCTTGCAGGGCACGTTGTTCGCCAAGGTCATAACCTTTTGCATCAAGTGAGTACCAAAAAATATGACCGACACCTGTTCCGTCCGGACCGAGTGTTGGTGAAATTCCTTCCGGCAAAAGTTTCTGAGCAAAGTTCAAGCGTTCCGCTACTCGTGTTCTTGCCCAATAGATGTCCACTTTTTCTTCAAACACAAGATATACGAAACTCATACCGAACATAGATGTCCCCCTAATGTTTTTCAGCTTAGGAATACCCTGAAGATTTGCAACAAGCGGATACGTAACTTGATCTTCTATTACCTGCGGGCTGCGTCCCATCCATTCGGTAAAAACAATTACCTGATTTTCAGAAAGATCAGGAATTGCATCCACCGGGTTATGTTGCACTTCATAGATGCCCCAGCCGAACATTCCGGCTGCAATAAGCAGTACTACAAAACGGTTACGTAATGAGAAAGAGATGAGGTATTCAACCATTGTATTTGATTATTGCTTTTTCATTTCAGAAAGTTCCATCTCACACTTCGGGCAATTCCCGGGCTTATCCGAGAGAATTTCGTGATCCATCTCGCATTGATAAAATACATCACCCTTTTTTAACTTTGTAGTATCAAGATTAAAAGTTTGTGTTGTACTCCCGCTTTTTGTTTTAGAGGAGTCAGTTGAGTATGTTTGCTCGTTTTTGTTTGATGAACTATTGCAAGCACCTAACACTACTAAGACTAATGTCATAGTTAAGAATGTTATTTTTTTCATATTATTACTTAATAGTTAAACGGATTTTGAAATTTTATCCATTATCAAATGGTCAGAGCCAAATTTACAAATGGCATCACAGTTGTTTCTAAGTTCTGAAAATAAAATATATTTGATATTTATTTTAGAGTTTTTAATTACCGGACGTGAAAGCTGCATGACAACGTCTTTTTCTCTGCTGTCCGGGATGATAATATAAAAAACTTCATCACCGTCGGCAATGCTGAAATGCAAGTCAGACAGACGCAGGATACCCGAATAAATACTTGTACTTTTCTCTACTTCAAATGCTCCTATTATATTGTTTGTACCTTTTTGGAACCAAAGTACATCAATTAGTTTGATAGTGTTCTGTGTGTCTTTGTCCGTGGGCAAGTCAGGAAACCGATCAATGGAGATAAAAGAAAAACTATTGCCATTAAATGCTTTACTTTTATCGTTGCTTGCAGGTGTTACATCAAATCCTAATGATACACCAATTTTTAATAAATGATATTGCATTTCTGCATGTAAATTTTCTTCTTGTTTCTCGTCCTGAATTTCTTTTCTCCTTTTCTCAACACCCTTTTCAAACTTAGTTCTTTCTGCTTCGCTTAAATATTCATCTGAACCAATCAACATTTTTTGTGATCCAACTTCAAAACACAATCCAGCAATTGCTCCTAAATCATTAGAAAGTTCTGATTTATGTTTACTGTTTATTTCAATTAAAACTTCCCGTATTTTCAGGTACTCACTCCAACTGCCTAATTTCTTTTTATCAGTAAACAACGCATTAAAACCATTCAAAATAGCAGTGTTAAAGGGAGGAAATAACGTTGGATGCAAATAATATAGAATACTTGCAACAGCAGGACCCAATCCCTTTATTTTCTGACTATCCAATCTTACAATTTCTTTTAGTATTTGTTCACCAGTTTTGGCATTGATGCAGTTTTCGAGAAACTGCCCAAACGCGGTTTTGTTTGCTTGGTTTTCGTAAATGTCGGGTATTCTTAATTTTGGTTTCCAATAAAAGGGATGTGCGACACCAACAAATATTTGTTTTTGCTCTGCTATACAATTCAATACAAGTTCTAAACTACTACCCTTGAAATCATTTGGAAATGTTTTATTCTTAATATCATTAATTACTTGCAAGACTCCTCTGCGTATGGTTCGAAATGCTTTTAGCCGCTGATCGTTATCTACAAACCATGTATTGTAAACACTTTGTGTATCGTCTTTGTATTCCTGTATTATTTGTGTTAAGTTACCCATTACTATTTTATTGCAATTTTGGTTTTTGTATATTTGAATATATTTCTTGATTTAATAGAATTTAGAAGAGTTATTTACATTTTCATTCCCGGCATACTCTGATGTCCTTCCATCGGGTTTGCACCTTTTTTAAATATATACTCACTATTTAATAGATATGCCCCTGTTATTACAACCACATCACCCTCATCTAATCCGTCTGTAATTTCAATTTGTCTGCTGTTTTGCATTCCAACTGTCACCATTCTATTTTCATATATGCCATCATTATTTCGCACCCAAACATTTGCTCCCTTGCTATCCTGAATAATGGCGTTAACGGGTATTATAAGTGCTTTTTTCTTTTCTGTTTGGAGAGTAATATTTGCAAGCATACCCGGTTTTATTTGCTCTGAGGGACTGATAATGTGAAACCGTGCCAATACAAATCTCTGCGGTGATTGTATTTCCGGTGCTATAAAAATCACTCCGCCCGAAAATAGTTTTTCACTTGCTGCCGGAATTGAAAAACTTGCATCAGTTCCTATTTTTAAAAACTGTAGATATGGAAGATATACTTGCGCCTCCACCCAGAGTGATTGTAGAGAAGTGAAACGGAAAAGCGTTGAACTCGATGGCACATAGCTTCCCTCTACAACCGATACTTCGGTTACGAAACCTTCGATTGTTGAATAGACAGGAACAGTTTGAAAAACGGTTTTTGATTGTTTGAGTTGATTGATTTGCGAATCGTTCATACCATACAGCAACAATTTGTTTTTTGCTGCTTCCCGGAAGCCCTCTACAGGTGTAGTGCTTTGAAAAGTAAGGAGGTACTCCTCTTGAAGAGAATTCAACTCTTCACTATAAATTTCATAAAGCAATTGCCCTTTTTTGACATAATCACCGATATTTTTTACAGCCAAATTTTCAATTCTTCCCTGCACTCTTGCACTTATGGCATCGGAAAGATTTTGGTCAACCGTTACTTTCCCGGTGAGTGTAATCTCTTTGGCAAATTCATGTATGGCAACTGTATCATACGTAATATTGGCTAATTTGATTTGTTGGGCACTGAGTTTTATTTGTCCCGCTCTGAGATTATTCTTCTTAACCTTAATCAGTTTCATGTGACAAATAGGACAATTACCCGCCTTGTTTTCAACGACTTGAGGATCCATTGAACATGTGTAATATTCATCCGAGCCAGCCATCTCCGCATGAGTATCATGGTTATTGCAAGAGGAGATAGAAAATATTGATGACAGTATCATCACAACAAGTAGAAAGATATTTATGTTCTTGTTATTCATGTTCATTTGTTTGAATAAAACTCTCACTATCCACCATGTATTGAGCATTAGCTGCAACCTTCTCATTACCTTTCAAGCCACTAATAATTTGAACTAACGAATCGGTTGTTATTCCTGTTTGGATAGTTCTCGTAATGAAATGATCTTCGGTTTTAATGAAAACAATTTGATTCTTTCCTACGGTAACAATAGCGTTTCTGGGTAGCCATGTACCGTGTTTTTCAGATGAAGTTATTTTTGCAGAGATGAGTGTTCCAATTTTCAAATTAAGATTCCCCGGGTTTTGTAGATACACCCTTGCTTTGACATTAAAAGTATTCTGCTCGATAACCGGTTCGATATAACTGATAGTAGAAGTAATTGTATTTGTAGGGTTTACTTCTGACGAGATAACCACTTTATTACCAACTTTCACACCCATTGCATCCTGTGAGAAAATATTCAATATCGCCCACACCTTATTCATATCATAGACTCCAAAAACAGATTGACCGCTCTGCACATACATACCTTCTTTAATAGAAAGTACTGAAGACTGTGAGGATGGAAGATTTTCACTCTGAGTTTGTGCAGAATTTGATGCAGTTTTCATCCCTGGGTTCATACCGCTGCTCATCGGAGTAGAAGAAGAGACTCCGCCTGATATTCCGATGTCGTGAATATGACCGCTGTATCGGCTGTAAATCGGTAATGGATTGATTGCCTTACGATTAGATTCTATTTGGCTAAGCTGCTCATCCGTTAACCCAAGCAGATGTAATTTTTGTTTTGATGAATTGATAAGTTCATCATTTGAAGAACTACTCAGAAGAAAAATTAAATTTTGCTGAGCAGTTACAATTTCAGGACTATAAATATCCATAATTCGCTGACCTTTGGAAATCGGTTCAAAGTTGAATCGAACATATAATTTTTCAATTTTTCCGTTGAATCGAGCACTGATAGTACTGAGCAAACGCGGGTCATACGATATTACTCCTGTTGCATTTATGATTGGTGTAATAGATTGCTGTGTAGGTGAAATTGTTTTTATGTGGCTAAACACAGTTTGGTTTGTCGGTTGCACTAATCCATCTAATTCACTTGCCTTATTAGTCGGAATATGTTTGTGCTTATCTTGCTGCGAGCATGATGAAATCAGAAATACTGTTGCAATCCCAATAAGTACCGGGAGCAACATTCTCACCTCAGAAAGGGTATCGAACTTATTGTATCTCCATTTCCTTTTCATAGCTTACTTGTAATTGTAAAAGTGTATTCAGTTGGTCTAATTCATCAATCTTTGCCATGCGGTACATTTTTAGAGCATCAAGCACTACAAATAAATCTTCTGTATTTTGTTCATAAGCAGCTATTGATGATTGGTAACTTTTATAATAAGCCGGAATAATATTCTCATTATAATTAGCCAGTTGCTTTTTTATAGTCTGAATTTGAGTTTGAATAGCTGCAATCATTCCCGTAGTTTCATTGATAAGAGCTTGTTTTTCAAAACTGATTGCATTGACCGTATTATCCAACCCCTTGATATTTGATTCATATTCCGGTGAAGACCACGGTGCAATAGGAATTGAAATCATTCCCATTACTGAAAATTGATTGGGCATTTCACCCAATGATTGCATGTGACTGACCGAAACACCAAAGTCTGGAAGGCGTTTTGATTTTTCATAT
>CALMMI010000607.1 GCA_937868245.1 uncultured Ignavibacteria bacterium
CAAAGCAGAAATTATTCAAGAGATACTCAGGTTCTATCCCGAATATCATACAAAAGATTTTATAATGATTGGTGATAAGGAACATGATATCATAGGTGCAAATAAGAATAACATTGATTCAGTTGGAGTATTATGGGGATTTGGCTCACATTCCGAACTTGAAAATCATAATCCAAAATTCATTGTTCGTGAAATGAAAGAAATAGCAGAGATAGTATTATAAAAGATTAATAAATATTGAAATATTTTAATATATAATAACAAGTAAAACTTATGTCAAAACAATCAATTCGCATAGCTTCCGGACAAGGGTTCTGGGGGGATTTACTAACTGCACCACTCGCTCAAGTCAGCAAAGGTCAAGTGGATTATCTTATGTTGGATTATCTTGCAGAAGTAACGATGTCGATTCTTCAAAAACAAAAAAATAAGAATCCCGAACTTGGATATGCAAAAGATTTGGTACAAACGTGTGAAGATGTTTTGCCGTATTTGATGGAAAAGAATATTAAGCTCATTACAAACGGCGGGGGGGTAAACCCGGAGGCAGCTCGTGACGCGGTATTTGCAGTGGCTAGAAAATTAGGGATTAAAGGCTTAAAAATTGGAATTGTAGTTGGTGATAATATTCTTCCGAGAATTGATGAGCTTATCGAAAGCGGACATACCATGAAAAATATGGAGTCCGGTGAACCGATTGCTGATGTAAAGGATAAATTATTAAGTGCAAATGTATATTTAGGTGCAGGTCCTGTTGTAGAAGCATTGAAACAGGGTGCAAATATTATCATAACAGGTCGTACTACTGATACCGGGCTTACACTCGCTCCCATGATTTACGAATTCGGTTGGTCGATGGATGATTGGGATAAAATTTCAGCAGGAACAGTTGCCGGACATATTAATGAATGTGGTGCACAAGCATCAGGAGGAAATTTCCTTGGGGATTGGAAATCTATGCCCGATATGGCAAATGTAGGCTTCCCGATTATCGAAGCATATCCCGATGGGACATTTATAGTTACCAAGCACGAAGGCACAGGCGGGGCAGTTACCCGTGAAACAGTCAGCGAACAACTGCTATACGAAATTGGTAATCCGGAGGAATATATCACACCTGACTGTGTGGCAGATTTTACTTCGATTCACTTGGAAGATTTAGGAAATAACCGTGTTAAAGTTTATGGTATAACAGGGAAACCTGCAACTCCGTTTTTCAAAGTGTCTGCAAGTTATGCCGATGGTTATGTTGCTTTTAGTACCCTTACGTATTCGTATCCCGAAGCGTATGAAAAAGCACAGGCTGCCGACAAAATTTTGCGTAAACGTCTTGAAAATCTTGGATTGCAATTTGATGAAATCCGTACTGAGTTTATTGGAATGAATGCCTGTTACGGTCCTCTTGCCAAACCGATTGAACCAAACGAAGTAATGATGCGCGTTGGAGTACGCTCACGTGATTATAAAGCCGTAGAGCGATTCGGTAAGGAAATAGCACCATTAATCTTAACAGGACCACCAAGTGTAACAGGTTTTTCAGGTGGAAGACCAAAGCCAAGCGAGGTTGTTGCATATTTCCCTGCACTTATCAGTAAAAGTGTTCTGCAGCCAACTGTAATTGTGGAAGAAGTGTGAGAATGGGGGATAAACCGCCACAGTTTCCAATACTCATTTCAGTTGTAATTCCGGTTCTCAACGAGGAGAAATTACTCCCGAGGCTGCTGGCAATTCTAACTCCTGAAATATGTGTTGAAAAGCAAATGGAGGTTATAATAAGCGACGGCGGAAGCACAGATTCAACACTGGCTATCGCTGCCCGTCATCATGGAATACTTGTACCGAACTGTACCGGTAAACGACAGACAATTGCTGAAGGTCGCAATTGCGGAGCTGAAGTTGCAACGGGTAAAGTGATTTGCTTTATTAACGGTGATACTTTACCCGAGTATCCTACTGAATTTTTTTCGGTAATACATCAATGGGCAAACGGACAGGGCAAACATAAAAAAGCATCTGCATTGGCATGTCCTGTCTATATCTCCCCTGATGAACGGCGGTGGAGCGATTTACTTTTTCACACGTTTTTTAATGAATATTTACGCTTCCTGATTAATGTTTTGAAAATAGGAATCGGTAGGGGGGAATGCCAAATTGTTAAAAGGGATGTATTTGAAAAGGTAGGCGGTTACAATTCACTCTTAGTTGCCGGTGAAGATTTTGATTTGTTCCGAAGGATAGCATTAACTGATAAGGTGAAATTTGCCAAAAACCTGCCTGTACACGAGTCACCACGAAGATTCAGACGTTACGGATATTTCAAAATTTTAGCCAGCTGGACTATTAATGCGTTGTCGGTTATCGCGCGTGGTCGTTCGGTAAATAAAGAATGGGAACCTGTTCGGTAATTTATCCTCCATACGCCCCAAATTTAAGAACACCACGCCTCCAAATAAATACAGTCAGTCCCCATAGAATTCCTATCCATAAAACTCCTACTCCTCCGATACTAAAAGCAGATTCCGGAGATAACCTTCCCGATAAAAATCCCGCAGGGATATACGCCAAATATTGAAAGGGGAGTATATCCGAAACTCTCCGTACCGATTCTGGAAGAATGCTCATCGGAAGCATCATACCAGACAAGAACCACAAACTAATATCCAACACCACATGAAACGTCCACGTTTCATCCATCCAGAACGCTAAGTACGAGATAATCATACTCATCAAAAACCGAAGGATTACCGCAAAAATCACAAACAAAAGTGCAAGTAAACACCCTGCAAGCGAAAGTGAAATAATACCTGAAACTGAGGCAGATATTCCAATTACTGTACCAAGAAATACAATGAAAAAGAACCCGAAAGCCCTGTCGGCAAGTGAGGATGCAAATGTGTAAAGTAGGTGGGAAATTGGTTTCAGAAGGTATTTATTAAGCTCTCCGTTTCGTATTTCTTCAGCGGCAGCACGTTCTACTTTCCCTGAATAGGTAAGCGAAAGGCATATTGATGCACAAATGATATACAGCATCATTTGGCTAACCGATGAACCTGCTATATGACCACTTGACGATGCATATACTGCTTGCCACAAACAAACCTGAACAAATACAGTGATTATCAGCCACAGGAATGAATTGGAAATAAAATTAGTTCTATATTCCATTGCTTTAGAAATACCGACCCGAATTACTGCGGTATATTTCCGTATGGCAAGAGTAGAGGACATCGGATATATTAAATCGTATGAATACTGAAAGTGTAAAAGCAGTACCTGTCCAAATAACCCCGGAAACGATATGAAGCATTCGAAGAAGTAGAAGATGAAAGTACATAATTATTATATTTTTTTTTAATATAATAGATGACTTAAATCCATTTTAAAATCAACGTTGAGATCGTGCTATTGCAATGCAAGGGCAAGTTCAATTATATCGTTAGGAATATCTTCGTGGCTTGTAAGTTCATCGTTTGCTGCTATTTCAAGAGGAATAACCGGAAACTGGTGCCCTGTATAGAAAGCCGTGTAAAAACCGCTATCGCATTTTTGAAAAGCGTCTTTCACCATACGAAATGCAACCCAACTTGCCCGTAAAATATCAGTAACTGCAGCAGAACCTCCACGTTGAAAATAGCTCATGTCAACAGTTCTAATCTCGTGGTGAATATCACGTTTCAAAAACAATTTTTCAAGAATAGCTCTAATTTCATTTACGGATTTCTCGTAACCCTCGGCTACAATAATTCGGGTATCTCGGTCACGTTCATCAATCATGGTGGCGATTTTATCGAAATCCACTTCCTCGTTCGGACGGATAACATATTCGGCTCCCGTTGCAATACCTGCATAAAAAGCCAGGTATGCTGAATCCCGTCCCATAGATTTTATCAAATACACACGACGGTGCGCACTTGCGGTATCACGAATCCATTCAAGCATTTCCAAGCTTTTATCAAGGGCACTGTAAAAGCCTATTGATGAGCCCGAATTATTAACAACATCATTATCAATCGAACCTGGAGCAACTAAAATCTTTGTTCGCAAGCCTTCTCGTCTGATAATTGAATTAATTGTATTTGCCGCTTTTACGCTTCCATTTCCGCCGCATACAAACAGAAAATCAAAGTGATTATCGTGTAGATTTTGGGCAATAGTTTCTTGTAATGATACATTTTCTGCAAGTTCTTGTACGCGGACAGTCCCCAGAATTGTCCCGCCGGCTGATGCAATACCTGCAACGGAAAGCCTATCGAGTTTTCTATAATTATTATAAATCAATCCTTTCCACCCGTCAATTACCCCCCATACTGAAGTTTCGGGACGGATGTTAATCGAACATCGTACAATTGCACGAACAAAAGCATTCATTCCCGAACAATCTCCACCACCGGTGAGTACAGCAAATTTCATGATAAATCCTAAATTTCTAAAACAAATAATTGGTGAAGCGTAATTTACAATTCAACAATATCACCCTTTGCAGGGATAGTAACTGATTTAAAACCTTTTTGCTCTAAGGCTGTTTTGAAGGCTTCCTGATGATCTAATTCGCCATGAACTAAAAAAACTTTCTCGACCTTAGAGATATTGATGTGTGATAGATACTCAAGTAATTCATCATGGTCTGCGTGTCCGCTTAGTCCTGATAGTTGCTCTACTTTAGCTCGCACCTTATGTGAGTCGCCAAATATATTAACATATTTGTCACCCTGTGCAATTTTCCTACCCAGGGTGTAGGGTGCATTGTAGCCTAAGAACAAAACAGTATTGCGCTCTTTGGATATATCATGCCCCAAGTGATGGAGAACTCTTCCCGATTCGCACATTCCACTGCCGGCTATGATAACACAAGGTTTTTTCAAGCGTCCGATTTTTTTTGATTCTACTACTTCCCGAGTATATTTCAAGCCCTTGAACTCAAATGGATCGGGGTCACTGTAGAGCAGTTTACGGACGGATTCATTATAACACTCGGGATGCAACCGGAAAACATGTGTTGCGCTAATAGCAAGCGGACTGTCAATAAATACCGGAATATTCGGCAGTTGATGATGGTTTGAAAGGTCATTAAGGTAATAAATAATGTCTTGTGTCCTACCTACACTAAAGGCAGGAATGATGAGTTTGCCCTTTTTATAAATTACCTCGTCGATGATTCTGAGGAGCTCCTTGCGTAAGTCATGTTCTTTCTCGTGAATTCTTCCACCATAGGTAGATTCACAAATTAAATAATCAACATTACCGAACAAATCAGGGTCCTTCAAAATTGCTCTATCCTTACGACCAACGTCGCCCGTGAAAGCAAGTCGTTTGTGAGTACCATTCTCATCCCATTCCAAAATAATAATTGCTGACCCTAGTAAATGTCCTGCATCATAGAATTTTGCTTTTAATCCGGGTATCGGTTCAAACTCAGTGTGATATGGGATTGAGCGAAACTGTTCCATAACTTGGGAGACATCATCAATAGTATAAAGAGGTTCAATAAGAATCCCCTTATGATGAAGCAAATGTTCAGCATCTTTAGTCTGAATCATTGCACTGTCTGCAAGCATTATTGAACATAAGTCCCGTGTTGCAGGTGTTGCATAAATTGCACCGGTAAACCCGTTTTTAACAAGAGTTGGTAAGTTACCCGAGTGATCGATATGAGCATGAGAGAGGATAACAACATCTATGGTTGTCGGGTCGAAAAGAAAAGTTCTATTAATTCTATTCGCTTCTTCGCGCCTCCCTTGGAACATTCCGCAGTCCAATAAAATTCTTTTACCGTTGAATGTGAGTAAGTGTTGAGAGCCTGTTACAGTTTGTGCTGCGCCGCAAAATTCTAGTGTCATATCTGTTTTATCTTTCTTAAAAAATAGAGTTCTCAATTACAAAACATCACATAACTACTCATTAAGTTATGTGATGTTTCGATAATTGAATATTGTAATAAGCATACAAACCGTAAAATCAATCCAATGGTTCCATGCCCATAGAAGCCCATTCTTCTTTGGCAGGTCCATACATTCCGGGTACGAGAAGTCCGGCTTGGCGCATCAAAACTGTCATTTGTCCTCGGTGATGAGCTTGATGGTTATTAAGGATAGCGAGTGTAGTTCCGCGATTCCATTTCATACCATACATATCGTCTTCTTCATTAAGAGACTCATCATTCCAATTGTTCTTAATTTGTTCTGCTACTGATGCAGATGCATGTTCATACGCTTCCTTAATTTCGTTAGCAGAGGTAGGCATAGGAGCAGTTTCATGAGGTCCGCTTACTTTTAAGCCGGTACGGTTCATCATTTCGGGGATGGTTTGCGTGATATGCCAAGCTAATTTCCCTAAAGAACGTCCACCGTCTGAAACCTTTTGGTTAAGTGATTCATCAGTGATGTTTGAAAGAAGTTTAAGGGTTGCTTCACGCTCATATCCCCATGTTTTCAGAAAATCTTCGGTCATTCTAAACATAAAAACTCCAATTGAATAATAACAAAACGACATTTAAAGGTGCAATTTACGGATAAGACGGCAAATTTTGTTCGTTAAATTTACAGAAAATCTGCTTTCGCCTGATTCAATAGATTCATCTGGTAATATGAATTAAGAATCTAGTGCGTCAATCAAAATCCAATGATTATATTGGTAATCAAATTAGCTTAGGCATAAAATTTGCCATGTGTCAAATTAAATACAGAGTTTGATTCTGTATCGTATAACCCAATCATTACCCTATGAAAACAGTAGCTCTTATAATGGCAGGCGGTTTAGGCGCACAGTTTTGGCCCAGAAGTTCAGAACGGCATCCAAAACAATTTATACACCTTCTTGGCGAAGGTACTATGATTCAAAATACAGTAGCACGGCTGGCACCTCTGTTTGATTATGAAGATATTTATATTGTTGCACCCGCTTCGTATTCATCAATGCTACGTCAGCAATTGCCCGCTATCCCGGTTGAGAATTTAATTAAAGAACCATTCGGACGCAATACAGCACCCTGTATAGCATTATCGGCAATTACATTGAACCAGCATTTTTCGGGTGATACAATCATGACAGTATTACCGAGCGATCATATTGTTCATAATGTAAGGGAATTTCATCATAATATTGAAATTTCTCAGCAAGCTGCCGCAGAATTAGACGGAATTGTAGCATTAGGAGTAAAACCATCCCGACCTGAAACAAGATTCGGGTATGTGCAGGTAAGTGATAACCCTGAATATGTGGGTGAACTTTTCACAAGTGGGGTACGGAAAGCCTATTCCTTTGCCGAAAAACCGGATGCAGCCACAGCGCACCGCTTCTGTGATTCCGGTGATTTCTTGTGGAACACCGGAATATTCTCTACAACACTTGACAGCTTTCATTCAGCTCTACAAACATATCTTCCGGATCATTCGGTATTGTTCGACTTTATCCGTCAGAATTTATTGAAAGATAATTATCCACAGATTTTGCAGGATATGTACCGCCAAATGAGGTCGGTATCGGTTGATTACGGTATTATGGAGAAGGCAAATAACGTATATGTGGTGGAAGGGACTTTTGGTTGGAGCGATGTGGGTACATGGGATGAACTTTACCGTCTTTCGATGAAAGATGCAAAAAACAATGTTATCGAAGGTGATGTGATAGCCATAAACTCCACTAATTGTTTAGTGAGTTCATCCGAGAAATTTATAGGGATAATTGGAGTGGAGGATTTAATCGTAATTGATTCCGAACATGCAATTGTTATCTGTAAACGAGGGGAAGCACATAATGTTAAGCAACTTGTGGATTTTATGCGTCGGAAACAGATAAACCGTCATCTCTAAGTATGGTATAACTATGAGTAAACTATTTATATCATTAGGCGTATCGCTTGCAATCCTTTTTACGGGATGTGCATCTTCCTTGCGGTTTTCATCCAGAACTTCGGTTTCATCCGGTGGTTCTCCGTCTTCGTCCAATACCTCAGTAAATATTTCAAAAAAAGAACCTGATTCTCGTTTTTCAAATGGTAACTCAAACAAACGAGAACCCAATTCAGCTGAACCGGGCTCTATTGTTTTACGGGGAGCTGCATCCTACTATGGTGATGAATTTCAAGGGAGAATGACTTCCAACGGGGAAATTTATGTGCGGGATAAATTTACAGCAGCTCACAGGTCTTTACCATTCGGTACATTACTGCTTGTCACTAATCTTAAAAATAATTTAAGTGTAGTTGTAAAAGTAAACGACAGGGGACCCTTCAAGCCATCAAGAATATTGGATTTGTCCTATGCAGCGGCAGAGGAGCTAAAAATGATTCGAGATGGTGTAACAGAAGTAAAAATTTCGGTAATCGAATAACAAATTATGGTATCCATCAAACAAAGCATCGGGAGTATTTTTAAAGGTAAATTATATTATCTGATTACAGTTATACTGCTACTTGTAAAATCTGAAGTGTTTTTGGTGATTACTGATAGTATCATGCCTCGGAATTCTCTATTCACAATGATATTCTATCGCTTGATACACCTGTGTTTCATCTTGATTGTAGTATCTTTCAGTCAGCTTCTAAACAGGAGAATTCAAATAGGATTTCTGGTTGGGATGAATGTACTCATTTCAATAATTATGCTTGGTGATGTATGGTATTACCGTGCCTTCTCTAATTTCTTATCGTTTTATTCACTTCAACAGATTGGAAATTTAGAGAATCTTTGGAGCAGTATCTTCGCAATGATTCATGGTGTTGATGCACTTCTTATCATTGACCTGCCTATCTTTTTCCTTCTGCACTTTGCAAACAACCAAAACCTATCCAATGTTAAGCAGAGCATTCGATGGTTTGCTGCAACGTTTATAGTATCAGTTGGGATTCTGTGGATAGGGAACATGATGTTCGAGAAGAAAACCACAAATTTTCTTTATACAATGGCATGGATTCCGAATCAAACTCTCTTTTACTTGGCACCGGTAGGGTATCATATTGTAGATGCGTATGAATATTTCAAGTTTGGGAAGATCACACTTACTAAGGAACAGGAAAAGTCAATCAGTTCTTGGTGGGATTCGAAAGAACCTGAGGTAGCAAGTGATTATTTCTCAATGTTCCAAGGAAAAAATCTGATTTTTATTCAAGTTGAGTCTCTGGAGAGTTTTGTAATAGGGCAATCCTATCAAGGGCAGGTGATAACGCCGGTACTCAACAAACTTCTTGGACATAGTTTCTATTTTCCCAATTTTTACGATGATATAAACAATGGTGGAAGTGCCGATGCTGATTTGATTGTACACACATCCCTATACCCTCCGCGAAAAGGAAGTTCGTTTTTAAGTTTTCCTACGAATGATTATAATTCATTACCACGAATTCTTGGCAGGGCAGGATATACTTCAATCGCACTGAAATCTGATAAAGGAAATTACTATAATTGGAAACCTGCCCTTACATCGATGGGGTTCGATAAATGTTACGATGGTGAGAAATACAAACGTGATGAACTATTCAGCTTAGGCTTAAGCGACAGCTCATACCTGCATCAAACAGTTAAGTATATTATGTCACAAAGTAAGCCATTCTATGCTTTTACAGTAACGGTAACATCACATTCCCCGTTTAACCTTCCGTCAGATAAACGGGAATTACATCTGCCTGAGTATCTTGATAAATCATATTTAGGCGGGTATTTACAATCGGTACATTATACCGACAAGTTCATAGGGCAATTCTTAGATAGATTGGATAGTGCGGGTGTTTTAGATAGTTCAGTAGTGGTGATCTATGGTGACCATTCAGGTATCCACCGATATTTTTCCGCCGAGGTTGCTTCGCTAAGACCAAGCATTCCATGGACGTTAGATAACACAGGGAGAATCCCTTTGTTCATTTATCAAAAAGCCTTTGATGGCAAACAAATACCTGTTTACAGCAGTCAAATTGATATTATGCCTACAGTCTTGCCATTACTTGGAATCAAACCACAAGAATATACAACCACATCAATGGGAAGAAACGTACTGACAACAAAGCGTAATTTTACTTTCCGTGTTAACGGGGCATGTATAGGTGAAAATTGCACTGCCATGGATAAGGAAAAAGCGATTCATACCCTCACAATCTCCGATTTGATAATCAGAAGCAATTATTTCGGAACCCGCCAACAATTTGTAAAGAAGTAACGATAATTTCTTTTTTCACGTAGCAATTGCTCAAAATTCAATATATTCGCCAAGATTCCGTTTGTGTAGTGAATCTGTGCTCTATTATATCTCTTCAACTTCCGGCTCTACTCTATGAAATTAATTATCAGCTTACTAACGTTAATATTCACCTTGGGCAGTGCATCTTCTCAAGAAACCATCAATAAGATTCCTAATATTTTGAGACCCGAAAACGGTGTTTCTGTCGATGGTAAATCACTCATGTGCGGACATGCTGCTAATTTTCAGACAGCAATGTTGAACCGCCCTGATGGCTCAGCTATTGAACGCAGACCATACGACGTTTTAAAATATGATCTCTTTATGGATTGGCGTAATCCGCTTACATCTGAAAGTGTAGCAGGGGAAGGTCGTAAATTCTCAGGGAAAAACACCATTACACTTCGTATAGATTCTGCCGGAATAAACAACTTTGTTTTTAACGGGGTTGCGATTCATATTGATAGTTTATTTGTAAATGCTCTTGGGCTTGGTCAAATTCGTATTCCTGATATTTTAATTAGTCAACCAAATAATGGAGAATGGTTTGTTAGCCTTCCTCTTGTTACATCTAAGGTTGGTGATACGCTTTCGATGATTGTGTATTATACCCATACAGGAACTGATAACCGCGGATTTTTACTGTATGACAAGGGACATTTCGTAGAAATGAATAACAATCAAGATTCAGTTCTCATACCGGAACGACTTGCCTACACCATGAGTGAGCCTCAGGATGCACGCTATTGGATGCCATGCAACGATGCTCCTTATGATAAAGCTATAGCAACTATTACTGTTCGGGTTCCTTTCGATAACACACCGAATGCAACAAACTTTTCTGTTTCATCCAATGGCAGGGTAACAGTTGGCGACCCAAAGTTTGACGGTTCGGTTCAAAAAATGTACAGGGATTACAAGTGGAGCGATGAAACTCCAATCCCAACCTATTTAATGGTGGCAAATGCATCCAAATTCAAGGAATACTCTGACTGGTATAAACGTGTTACAAACCCGAATGACAGTGTTGAAATAATGAATTATGTATGGCAGCAAGATTACGATACGGAAGAGCAAGACGGCATTAAATACAGTGCAAAAATTGCATTCCGGAATGTTCCGAGTATGATGGAACATTATTCCAGACTCTTCGGGGAGTATCCATTTGTAAAATACGGGCATACCGTTGCCCAGCCATTTCAGTATGGTGGGATGGAACATCAATCAATGACTACTGTAAACAGGGACTGGCTACGCAGATATAATGAGAATAGTGTAGCTCATGAACTGATGCACCAATGGACAGGAGACCTTACCACCTGTGCAACATGGGGTGACATTTGGCTTAATGAGGGTGGTGCAACCTATGGTGAAGCATTGTTTTTTGAATCCTGGGGTGCAGAACCGCAATATAGATCGATGATGGCATCCAAAAGAAGAGGGTATTTAGCTACACAACCACAACCGCCTATCTACGGTATTCCGATTTCGAATATTTTTAATTATGCAACTACGTACTGTAAAGCAGGCTGGGTGTATGGTATGCTCCGTAAAACCTACGGCGATTCAACATTTTTCAGAACAATGAGAAAGTATTTTGGTGAATTCCGTTTCAAATCAGCAGAAACTGAAGATTTACTCCGCGTCTTTGAAAAAGAGATTCCCGATCCTATTGTACCTTTCCGTGTGTTCTTCGACCAATGGCTTTATTCTGCAGGACACCCTAAATATCAACTTGAAACTTCACAAACCTATAATGGTGCAAACAATCAGGAAGTAACAGTTACACTTACACAAACACAGTCGGGTGAGAATGTTCCCGAAGTTTTTGTAATGCCTGTAAAAGTAACATTTATTGGTAAGGATAGTTCACGAAAAGTTGTGTCCTTTCTGAATAATAAACGAGTTCAAACTGAAGTGTTTTACACGGATTTTGTTATCGACAGAGCAATCGTGGATGAGAGTGAAGATATATTATGCGAAAAAGTTAATATGATTACCTCGGTTAATGAAGACGAACAGCAAGTACAGAATGCAAGAATCCAACCGCAACCTGCAAAGCAAGGTGAAGAAGCAGAATTTCAATTCTCAGTTCCAATTACAGGCACTGCTTCTGTTTCTATCGTTTCAATGCTTGGGAAGTCGATTACAACATTACAAGATGGAGTTTTGACATCCGGTACTTATTCACTTAGAATTCCAACTCAAGGGCTATCTTCCGGAATGTATGCAATTCGTTTGACCATCGGCAACCGTACTCAGGAATTTCCGTTAATTGTTCTTCAATAATAATTATTAATTTCAAAGTATTATGGCTGCTGCCAACAAACAAACCGAGCATCGATATAAAGGTATTCCCGCGTCGCAAGGTATTGCTATAGGTAAGGCAGTTGTATTACGTACCGAAGCATTTGTTTTTTCAGCAGATCATATCGAACCTGAGCAAATACCCGGAGAGATTGCCCGCTTCCAGGAAGCACTCAAAACTGGTGCTGCCGAGCTTCAACATATTATTGATATAGCTGAACGGGAAGCAAGTCACGTTGCGCCAATTCTGGAAACATACCTTCTTATTTTAACTGACGAAACTGTTTCGGATTCTATCAGAAGGCGTATCCAACAACGATTCTATTCAGCAGAAAATGCAGTTATGCAGGAATTTGACGCTCAGAAACAGTTCTTTACTCTTGCTAAAGACCCCGTGCTACGTGAACGTGCTGTTGAGCTGGACCACGTGAAAGATCGCCTTCTAAACGGGCTGCGTAATCATTCTATTTCTCATTCGATAGCAGAAAACGCAATATTGATTGCACCTTCTATCACACCAACCGACCTTATGATGTATAGTCAGGAAGGGACACTTGGGTTTGTAACCGAAGTAGGGGGCATTGCATCGCACGTTTCTATACTTTCGCGTTCGCTATCTATTCCGGCTGTTATTGGTGTTCGCGATATAGCACATCTTATCCATACCGATGATATGCTTATTATCGATGGCAATGCAGGATTGATAATCTGTAATCCGAAACCGGAAACCCTAACCAAATACCAGAAACGAAAAAAAGAGGAAGAAGAAAATACCCGTAAACTCGGCAAACTTGCAACTGCAAAATCAGAAACTCATGATGGTCGCGTTATTCATTTGCTTGCAAATATAGATTCATTGGAGGATGTAGATGCCGCTCAAGTTGCAGGAGCAGGAGGTATCGGACTTATTCGCAGTGAGTATTTAATTATCAAACGCCAGCATTTTCCTTCAGAAGAAGAGCAACTTGAGTGGTATAATGAAATAGCAGAAAGAATGTACCCGCATCAAGTAACAATTCGTGCTTTCGATGTAGGGAGTGATAAATATGCAGAAGGATTGCCCCATGAAGATAACCCCGCGTTGGGTGTACGTGGGATTCGTTTTCTTTTGCATAGGAAAGATATATTCAAGATGCAAATAAGGGCAGTTTTAAGAGCTTCCAAGCACAGGAACGTACGGCTTATGCTGCCTATGATTTCTTCGATTGACGAACTGCTCGAAGCTAAGGAATTTATTGAAAAATGTAAAACTTCACTTCGTAAAGCTGGTATTCATTTCGATGAAAGGATGCCGATAGGAATGATGATAGAAACACCTGCAGCTGCACTTATGGCAAATGATTTTGCTGCAATCGTGGATTTCTTCAGTATCGGTACAAACGATCTAACCCAATACACACTGGCTGCAGACCGTACGAACGAATATGTTGCAGATATTTTCGACCCGTTTCATCCTGCTGTTCTTCGGCTGATGAAAATGACTATTGACGCGGCTATCGCTCGTGATATTCCGGTAGGGATATGCGGCGAAATGGCTGGACACTCCGCCGCAACTGAACTGCTAATAGGGTTAGGTGTCAACGAATTATCGGTAACACCTCCACTGCTTCTCGAGCTGAAAAAACGTATCCGTAAAGCAGATTACGGTAAATCACAAACAATTGCTACAAAGGCACTTTCTGCAAATTCAGGAAGTGATGTCAGGAAAGTTATTTCTAAGGAGAAGAGAAAATAAGAAACTGCTATCAGAAACCGAATAATTACATGTGATAGTGTCGGGCTAAGCAGTGATCTTTCCCAAACGTTTGGAATTTAATTTGCCGAAAAAGAAAATTCACCGACATCTATAATTTCTTTTGGATCTTTCAACCTAAGGGTTATTGTTTTCTTATCTACCTTACCTGTCATATAACGGGTGTAAAGCTCCAGTTGAATAGTAGTTGCCCCTGCAATCTTTTGCTGCCTTGAACCGTAATATTGAACTTGAATTTTATATTTTCCTGCAAGAGCTTTTTTTAGTATAAACTCCTCAGGTCCATACCCACCTGTCATATCTTTTGAGAGCAATCCACCTAGTTCTGTGGTGGGATGGCTGTAAAAACACTTCTCATTATTTGGGTCGAACACCCATAAATCCATATCGCAATTATCGGCATCCCAATTTAGAACCACCCGAACATCTACGGGCATTGCAGTTACAAACCGTTTGTCGTACTTAGAGAGATTGACTGTGTTCTTTGATTCACTCAGCACATTATTCCACTCATTGAGCGCAATCAACTCAACCTCCGGGAAACGTCCATCCCATTTTTTGGTGATAACACGGTAGAGTGTATCGGCGGCTTCCTGATACTGTTTGTTCTGTGCAAGAGCCAAGCCCAAGTCTCTATAGGATTGAGGTTCTTCTCCTCGCATTTCAAGAACTTCTCTAAAGACATCAATTGCAAGGGATGTATAGCCTAATTGTTCTAATCGATGAGCAAGAACACGGAGTAACTGATGATTCTCAAGTTCCATTTCAGCAATATTCGAGAGAATTCTGAGGGCAAGCTGCTTATTGTTTTTTTCTGAAAAGAAATC
>CALMMI010000608.1 GCA_937868245.1 uncultured Ignavibacteria bacterium
AAACAAAACCACCAATCCGAGCAAATGGAAAAAAATATGCTACTTGGAAATCCTTTCATCAAACATCAAGCAGTCAGGAGATTTCTATGTTCCTATGATAACTATGTTTCTATGTGTTTAAATTCTGTTAGATAAGAATTTTAAACACATAGAAACATAGGTCACAATAGATAATACAAAAAAGGCGCATCCGCATAAAAACGGACGTGCCTTTTGCTTAACTACACACGTGAGTTTTCTACGTCTGTTGGCATTTATGTTTGGTGGGTTGTACCTAAGTGTCTTAATCTAAAATGAAAGGGTTTGAATTCCATGAATTCAAACCCTTTATTTTCTATAGAAACATCAAATCAATTATTATCTTCAAATACAATTCTATTGTTGATTGGCTGAACCGGTCTGTGATTATGTTCATACTTTGCTTTGAACTTATCATACTGTGCATCCGAAATCATCATCGGCTGTTTGAATAGTATGAAATCTACACCTTGAGAGCATGGAGGAGTAGTTAATGAACCGATGTAGGTATAATACTTTTTGTCTTCTGGAAGCAAACCTGTTAAATCAATAGATTCCGATGTACTGTCAACTTCTTCTGTTTTAGCCGGGAAGTTGTTGAATACTTTGTCGAGAACAGGATTGGCTGTTCCGCCTTTTTGTAGAAAAACACCCAAAACTAAAAGTGAACCTGTAGAACTTTTGTGTACCAAATGTAATTCCATCGGAGCAAACGCACCATTGATTGTATGTTCGCTTGAGCAATGGAAATGGAATTGGGCAAAGGTATATTTATCACCTTTGTATGTTATAGAACTCAAACCGGTATTATTATTTACTTGAATTGTATGTCCGTTGTCAATGATGTTCATATTGAACGGTTGATAATTGAGCGTCACGTTTGGCAAATCCGCTTTGATAACCTGTGCGGTATCGATATCGACAGGAGATTGGATAGTACCTGCACAGTCAGGATATCCCTCGCTTGTCCATTTATCGGTTGCCTCGTAATCCCAATGTTGAGTTGTTGTTGTAGGAGTTGTCGTCTTTTCATCCTTACAGGAACTCACAAAAACAAGAATGGATGCAATCATTAACGCCCGAAGAACAGAGTATAAATTGTTCATAAAATCCCTCAGATAATTAAAAAAAATACATAACAATACATTTCTATCAGAAGGACACCGATAAAAATGTCGGATAAACTGAAACTTTATAGAATGGTAATTTATAGAATAATAGTAATATTTGCAAAAAAAATCTTGCAAACAAACATAATTTATGTTTATGGTCACTTAAAAAAACAGTATTGACAGCAGAATATTATATCACCCAACTTGCTATAATCTTGGAAGTATTCTGTAACCCATCAGGAGTTTTAAACTAAAAAAAGGCGCATCCGCATAAAAACGGACGCGCCTTTTGCTTACACATACACCTGGAACTTTACGGCGTATGCAAGAGCTTAATCATCTTGCTTTGTCCGTTTACTCTCAGTTCGCAGCTATATGCACCTGCTGGAGCACGTTCAGCATTCCATGTAACGGAATGAAGTCCTTGCTCGAAGTACTTATCTGCTACCACTGCAACTTCTACTCCGATTGCATTATAAATTGCAATACGTGCCACACCCGATTCAGGAAGCGAGAATGTGATTGAAGTTTGCTGTCCGAACGGATTAGGAGCGTTTGGATAGAGAACAGGCTCTTGTTTGCCCGTTGATGCAACTGCATCCTCGGTTGCAGTTTTACCTAACCCCAAATACGAAGGAACAAACTGCAATACTCCGCCTTCTGATGCAGTAACATCACCCGAACCAACTTCTTCAGCCGAGAAGACAAGCCCGTCTGCCGTTGTCGTAGTTGTGATATGATATTGCGCATTCGGAACTACACCGCAAAGTATGTGCTGTGCATGAGCCGAACCGTTAAATATATAGCTTGTAGAGCTGATTGGGTCTTGCACAATACCTGTGCGGTTATTGAACAGAATTACAGAGCTTGAGCCGTTGGTGCTAACCACTTTTGTTCCAAGCATTGTTGAATCCAAACTGCGAACTGATGTTGTGGTCATTTCGCCAAGAGTATCACTACCTGCTTGGAATACACTCACAAAGGGAATTTCAAGCGGGTTGAGCGTATCGCGAACTTCCACTCTCCATGTTTTGCTTTTGAACAGGTAGTTCAGGTTTTCGTCATTATATTTATTATCAGGATTATTATTATCCAAATAGAATTTCTGATAACCGAGAGATGTTGGCATTAATGTGTGCAAATACAACCGTGATGCACCCTTATCCACACGAAGACCTTTTCCGCTAATCGTAGGCTCGGTAGGGAAGTGCCAACGAAGAACCTTCTTGTATTGACCAAGTTGATTGTTTGAGTTCTTTGCTTTTACCTGGTCGAACACCACGAAAATATTTTGCGAACGCAAGTAGAAGAAATTACGGAAGAATTTCTCGAGTTTGCGGTTGGTTGTGTCGGATAGTTCAATGGACTGTTGCAGAACATTGTTCCAACCTTTGTAGTTATATGCACTTGCAAGGTCACTACGCATGTAGGAATAATCATCGTTCAATTCGTTTGTAACCGGACGGTCGAACCCATGTACATACTGACCGCCGATATTACCGCTACCCGGTTGGATATAATCCCCATAATCATCAAAGAACAGAGTATTCTTTACACCGGAATATTCCGTGTAACTGATACCATTTCCTGCTATACCGAGTCCTGTTGCTCCGTCACCCTTCCAATTGCTTGGACTGATGAGAAGCTGGTCTTTACCACGGACAATGTGCAGATGTCCTGCATGGTTGTGCTGATGGTCACCCCAGTGAGCAGAACCCATTTGGAGAGTTGCCCACACAGCCGATGTATCCCAACTTGAACGCATGATGTAATATGGAATTGCACCATTTGTACTTGCTCCGTTTGGACGAACAGAGGAGATGTTATTATAAAACGGTGGAATCGATGCGCTCGACGTTGAACGTGAAGGGTCGGTATAATACAAATCTTCCCACGCATCCAATTCGATAACACGAATGTCAGGACCATAATAATTCCACGTATGGTTTTGCGCCATATAGGTATTTGCAAAATACTGCGCGGCAGGACCATCGTCCGTACCCTCTAATATAAACGATAAACGGTGTGGAAGGTCAGGATAAATTGCGTTAGCGTTATTTCCACCCCAGTCACCAAGCGGGTCAATCATAAATTTGTTCGGCATAAGCGAATGACGTGCTGAACGCAACATACCCGAGAACCAAGTACTATGCTCTGCAAACATATCCTCACCGGTTGCAGTTTTGATAAGCTGCATGAAGTCAATCATAGAACTGAAATCTCCGTTACCATACGACCATCCCTGGAAGTTCAACCCTCCGTTAAACGGCGCACCATAAATTCCGTGTGTAGTATCGGATACACCGTAAATATAGGCTACGTAATTCTTAGTAGAGCCGTCAAAATCCATATTACGGCTTGACTCAGGAAGTTGGTTTTTAGGGAAATTTGTGTTGTATGGCATCGTACCGTCCAAACGGGCGCGAGACCAATCGATTAACTCACCTGCACGGGGATTCTCATTAAGTGTGGCATAGCCAAGCCATCCCGCAGCGAACATGTGACCGCTGAAGTGATTTCCATTCGACGGACCATTGTTCTCATACGCTCCGCCACCCGGAACACGCAAGCTGTCGTACCACTTGTTGAATAGAGTGATAAGTTGTTGTTTGCGGGATTCACCCAAACGGTCGTAACACCAGTCGTAAATGAGGGCTGCAGAAGGTCCAACAAAGCGTGAAGGATACGCATTACCGAGCATCATCGGTGATTTGCCGACAGGAGGAATATTCTCAGAATCGTATTCTGCACGAATCATTTCGTCGGCAACTTCAATCAGTTTGTTGCAATAATTTGTATCGCCTGATATTTGCCATGCGAATGCAAGCGGGATAATATCATCATACCAGCTGTTGCCTTGATAGCCATAGAAGAGAGTACCTGCGAACCAATTATACGCAGTTGAGGTTTTATACTGTGTAACAGTGTAGTTTTTCAATTGGTCGGCTCTTGCTTTAAGTATAACCCATGCTGCATCATTCTCTTGCATTTTAGCTACAAGCTTGGCTTTGATTGCAGGAGTTAACAGCAAGCGTGGGTGAGCGGTATTAAGTCCCGAACCAACTTCATCAGCACCAATATCCACACTGCTACCTACAGGACGGTTTCCACCGTCGAAATCTTGAGCGGGAACTGCATTAGGAGTTCCGAACGACGATACACCCGAGTCAGCAAGCGGACTCTCCCACGCAAGACGGAAATTATCACTCGCAGTATCAATGAAATGCGGATTTGTAATCGCAGTTCCTGCAAGGATATTTGTATTGCCGAGAGAAAGCGCACTACCCAAATCATTTTGCGGATTGGTGAGCGCAAAGTCATTCAAGAGTGAATGCGAAAGCTCTAAGGTTGAATTATCCCCTGATAGATAAAGGTCGTTATTGCCTTCACCGTTACCCCAGAATAAGTTATTCGCTCCTGTAACCTTAGCGTCCGTTACGTGTAAGCCGTGACCTCCGTTGCCATCGGGGTTAGCACCTTGAGTGTTGAATACAATTGTATTGTTCACTAGAGTTGCATAGCTGAATGAATTAGTACCGATACCGTCGATTCGGATACCGCCTCCACGTTGATAGCTGTAATTACGGGCAACTATATTATTGGTGATAAGTGCATTTGCACCTTCATCAAGCATAAGCCCTGCACCGGAATGCCCTGTATTGCGAATAATAAGGTTTGCATTGATAACACTACTGTCACCACCGATAACGATAACACCTCCACCAACACCTGATTGCGTTCCGCCATACGATGTATTGAATGTATTGTGGTCAACTGTGTTTTTCTCGATGCGGGTGTTACCATTCACGAGAATACCGCTTCCGTGTGATGCACCTCCCACATTAAGGTTATCTTTTACAGTGTTTTTTGTGATTGTTGTATAACCGCCTGTACCGACAGCCGAAGCACGGATACCACCACCGAAATCATGTCCTGTGTTATGGTCAATCGTGTTTTTGTCGATGAGCGTTGTAGTTGCTTCAACTCCGATACCACCACCGTACATCACACTATCGTAACTGTCGTGGTTTGTCCAGAAACCATTGTTGTGGATGTGGTTATTTGTAATCGTTACATGGCGGTCGCTTGACCATCCGAGTGCCTGAATACCCGATTTACCGCTGCTAATATCGAACCTGTCGATAGTAACTGCTGCTGCATCATAAAACTCCCAAACAGGTTTGCGCTCGTCGTATCCAACAACGGAAGTTGTTTTATCACGGCTTACAAACGACGCATCGTATCCACCTAAGAAAACATATTCGCGGTTAATACCGTAGAGGTCTGTATCCGAACCAATATTCTCGGTGTATGTACCGCCGGCTACGTGGATTGTATATTTCTTAGCTTGGTCTGCTGCATTATAAGCTGCAGTAATTGTCTGGAACGGACTTTGTTTCGTCCCATTACCACCCGCAGATGCACTTGCATCCACATAATAGTCTATTTCATTGCTATTGTTATTGTTACCGCCGTTATTTCCACCATTCCCGCCATTATTGCCACCGTTACCACCATTCCCGCCGTTTCCTCCACCAGAGCCTGTGGTAAATGTCCACACACTCGACCAATTGCTTGAGCCGTATTGACTGTTTGCATTGATACGCCAGTAATACAACGTATTTGCAGAAAGTCCCGAAACGGAGTATGATGTATATGATGAAGTAGTATTCACCACAGGAGATGAGAAATCTGAATGCGATGAAACCATAACAGAATACCCCGTAGCACCATTCACAGAATTCCACGAAAGCGAAGGGGAAAGCGAGATATTCGTCGCCTGGTCAGCAGGAGAAGTGAGCGTTGGAGCATTTGGAGGATTGCCCGCCGTAGTTGTAAATTGCCAAGGGTTCGACCAGTCGCTAGAGCCGTAATTGTTCGTTGCGCGGAGTCTCCAGTAATAGACTGTTGATGCGTTCAAGCCATCAACTGCAAGCAGTGTGTCTGCAATGCCAGATTGATTGACCACAAATCCATTCTGAAACGATGAATTGCTGCAAATCTGAATACTATACGATGTTGCTCCCGTTACTGACCACCAGGCAAATGTTTTGTTGAGCGGAATATCCGTTTGCTCATAATTAGGTGTGGCAGGATAGGGAACATTCGGAGGATTCCCAGCCGCCGTCGTGAACTGCCATGGATTGCACCACAAGCCGTCACCATAATTATTGGTAGAACGCAGTCTCCAGTAATAGGTAGTGGAAACCGACAAGCCGCTTACAGCAAAGATACTATCGGTAATCCCTGATTGATTAACCACAATCCCATTTTGGAAGGATGAATTTGTACACACCTGAACACTATACGATGTTGCACCCGTAACTCTCCACCATTCCAAAGTTTTGTTGGTGGGGATGTTGGTTGCTTGATACCCGGGTGTAACAGGGTAGGGGGCAGCAGGAGGCGTTCCGTTGGCAGTTGTAAACTGACGTACACCTGACCATGAGCTTTCGCCGTAACTGTTCACTGCTTTCGCTCTCCAATAATAAACCGTTGAGATGGAAAGTCCGGTAATTGAGAATGAAGTATCATTTAGATTTGATTGATTGGCAACAAATCCATTTTGGAATGATGAATTACTGCACACTTGTAATTTATAGGAAGAAGCACCCGCAGTTGCAAACCAACGGACAGTGGGATTCACAGAAATATTCGTCGCCTGATTCGACGGGGCATCAAGTGTTGGGGCATTCGGAGGATTTCCCGCTGCTGTTGTGAACTGCCAGTAATTTCCCCACAAACCGTCGCCATAGCTGTTTGTTGCGCGTGTTCTCCAGTAGTATGTTGTTGAAACGGATAAGCCGCTTACATCAAGAACGCTGTCGGTTAAGCCTGTTTGATTGACGATAATTCCATTTTGGAATGAAGAATTTGTACATACCTGAACACCGTAGGAAGTTGCACCCGCAATTTTCCACCATGCAAACGTTTTGCTCGTCGGTACATTGGTCGCCTGATACCCGGGTGTAACGGGATATGGGGAATTTGGTGGAGTGCCGTTTGCCGTTGTGAATTGTCGCGCGTCTGACCAGTCGCTTTCGCCGTAACTGTTAACTGCTTTCGCTCTCCAGTAATAGGTGGTTGAAATGGATAGTCCGGTTATGGAATAGGTGCTGTCGCTTAGGTTGGAAGCATTAGCTTTCAATCCGTTTTGGAATGATGAATTGCTGCATATCTGCAACTTGTAGGTGGATGCTCCACTTGCCTTAAACCATGAGACTGTTGCATTTACACAAACATTCGATGCTTGGCTCGCAGGAACATCCAGCGTAGGCGTATTGGGAGGGTTTCCAGCCGCAGTTGTGAACTGCCACGGGTTCATCCATGAGCTTTCGCCGTCGCTATTAACTGCCTTCATCCGCCAATAATAGGTGGTGGAGGTGGACAAACCCGACACGGCATATTCCGTAGCCGTAATGCCCGATTGGTCCACCACAAGCCCATTTTGGAAGTTGGAATTACTGCAAATCTGTAGTTTGTACGATGTAGCACTCGTTACCGAATACCACGAAAACGTTTTGTTGGTCGGTACATTTGTTGCATTATACCCGGGGCTGTTCGGGTATGGCGCGCTGGAAGGCGCAGCAGCGTACGCACCGGTTATGTTGAAAAAAGCGAATATCAGGGCTGCAAAAACCCAATATCGGGAGCTGAAAACTCCTGTGAAATTAGTATCAGTCATGTCGACTTCCTCCGTGAATTATGAAAAACAATTGAAATTATTTCGTCACAAATATAGAAGTAGGATGTTTTGAAGGGGGTACCGGAAAAGTACGTATGCGGGGAAGGAATTTCGGCGAAATGTGTGGTAAGTTTATGGAAGATAGATTTGTTACGTGAACTGTATTGAAAACGCAACAAGTAACGCAACAGGTAACGCAACAAGTCATATATGTAGTTGTTGCCTTACTTTTTGCCTTTTGGTTTGTCTAAATCAAGATGCAATAGTTTGTCCCAAAACAATGTCCCAAAACTACAGAGTGTAGTTTTGGGACTTTGGTTTTTGAGACTATGAAGGGTAACTTTACCCCTGATGAACATCGTTAGCCTGTTTACTCTGCGCGATAGCTTCTCTCACCCTTTTAGTAAGCCGCCTTTCATAGGGATCGGTTTCCCATGAGAAATGATCTTTCAAGGCTTGCTTGGTGTAGGGATTAAGTGTAAAAAGAAAGCTCCTGCCGTCAATAAATTTTATCCTGTATATATTTGAAATTACACCTTCAATTTTTTCAAATTGTGAGGCATCAATTGTGATTCCTTTATGAAAGGCATCTTCCAAATAAAACTCTTTACCCTCAAAATCAATTGCGCGTTGCCTGTAGGTGCTATATACCAATATAGAAATAATCACAGTAAACCCTAAAACAAGTAAATATTTATTAGGGTCATCCGGACTTGTAATGAAGACGACTATGCATAACCCAATACAAAAAAGTATTGCAAATCCTACTGAAATCAATCCGATAACAGGGTGTAGTGTATCAAGTATTTTATTTTTCATAAAAAACCAATGTAATGACTGAAGTAGTCTGATTTGTAAATTTAGTGACGTTCTTTGTATCAGTACGTAGGGACTCTCCTAACTGTAAAACTGGTGTCTTTTCTTCTGATATATACAACTGTATCACCTGTTTTTGCAGAAATCGTATCCCCAACATCTACAAGTTCGAATACTTCTGGATAATAGTGATTTAAATATACTTTTGATTCACTATCGCTTCTCGACTTAATTTCAAGAACTTGTGAATGATGCTCATATTCAATTCTATGTTTTTTCATTACTACACCATTAAACTCTTCCGAACGTATCTCATCAATTGTTGATACATCATTATGTTCAAGATACGAGAAAAAAGGTGGGATAACTGAACAATAAATAAGAATCATAACAACAAATGCCCACAAAAAAGCCTTACTCTTTGATTCTGTGATGCTTGGAGCGTCGATATTCTTGCCGGGATATTCCTTTTCTATAATTTCATAGAGTTCATTTGTTACTTCAATCTCATAATATACTCTAACTTTATTCAGTGTAACACTTTCAAACAATTCAGTAACGGGATTGTTGATAAATAGAAAGTACCTGCCATCTGTAAATCGTATTGAATATGCAAACCAAAAAAATGATGTTACCTCTTTGAAGAGAAGTGCATCTATTGTTGTTTCATGATTATGAATATCCTTCAATATAAATTCTTTTCCTGTAAAATCTACCCTTCTCAACTTCTTTGATGCAGTAAAAAGTATTATCCATATAATTATTATTGAGCAATAAAAGGGAATAAGATGAGAGCTTAAGGGATTTGTGAGAAAGCATAGAACAAGAGCCGAAACGTCGTAAATGAGTATAATCCCTATCGGAAACCAAGCAAACTTCGGGCTTATAGAATCGAGTAGTTTTGACTTCATATATACATCAAATTAAAAATTTGAAACGAAAGTACAAATAAACCAACAATAATAAAACTTTAATTGATATCTCTGGGGAGTTAGTTCCATAAGTTAGTTCCGAAAGTACAATATATACTTATGGAACTAACTTTCGGAACTAACTTTTGTTGTTTCTCTTTCTTTCTTGGGGTGTTACCCCAAGCTATGGTGTGTGAGGCTTTCAGCCTGCCCTTTAGGGCAAGAAGTGTTTGTTTGTAAAACGTTTTTGCCCGTACAGAATAGGTTAGCCCAACGGGCTTACACACCATAGCTTGGGGCATCGCCCCAAGACGAATAACCCATTTCTCACATACAAAAAACCCTTGCCACCTTCAAAAAAGGGGACAAGGGTTTTTATAATCTAACACGAATTGTGTTTTTTCAATACTGTCTCCTTTGAGAGGAGATGAACGCTATTATTTTACAACACTCACTGTAACTGAGCTTGTTGAATTGTCAACAGTCAATCGAACAACATATACACCAACAGGGATTTGAGTTGTATTCCAGTTGAAGCTGTGTGAACCAGATACAACATTGCTTTCGTTCATTGAATACACTTGCTGACCTGTTACAGAATATACGGTAAGTGCCACATTGTGTGCTGCATTTGCAATAGTAAAGTTCACTGTTGCTGATGCTTGTACAGGGTTTGGAGTAACTGCATCAAGAGTAAATCCTGATGGGTTGTTACCTTCTTGTACACCTGTTGAAGTTTCAGTTGTAAAGCTCCATACTTCTGTCCATTCGCTGTTTCCACCACCGTTGGTAGCTGCTACTCTCCAGTAATAAACAGTGTTTGCTGCCAAGCCTTTTGCTTCGTATGTATTGGTTGCAACGTTTGGCTCGTCGATGATTGTTGAGCTGAAATCGGATGAAGTTGATACTTGAAGTTTATAACCTGTAACTGTTGCGCCTGTTGTAGGTGCAGCCCATTTCAAAGTTGTTACAGCAATTGATTGCTTATCCGATTTGTTTGCCGGAAGTACTAATGATGGAGAAGCAGGTGCTGCCGGAGCTAATGTGAATTTCCATGTGTCCGACCAGCTGCCTTCGCCTGTTGTGTTTTCGCCGCTTACACGCCAGAAGTATGTTTTCTCGCGTTGTAAGCCTGTAGCTGCGTATGATGCGGTTGCAATGTCTTTCTTGTCGAGAACGATAGTTGTAAATGCATCGTTTTCTGAAACTTGCAAATGATATGTAAGCACATTTTCAGCCGGTTTCCATTGGAAATCAAATGTAAGAGCTTGATTCATTGCATTGTTTGCTGGTGATTGAAGAACAGGAGTTCCGGCTAATTGAGCTGTACCTGTAGAAAATCTCCAAACGGTTGACCATGCACTTGTTCCGTTATCGGTGCTGGTTGCTTGCACTCTCCAGTAATAGATTGCATTTATAGACATATCTTTTACTGTGAGTTCAGTTGCTGTTATGTTTTGCTCATCAACGATTGAAGTTGCAAATGTTTTATCGGTAGAGAATTGTACACGATATGAACTCGCACCGTCAACAGCAAGCCATTTCAATTTTGTATTTGCTAACGAAACATTCAATGAATTGTTCGCAGGAGAAACAAGTGCCGCGCTTGCGATAGTTGTTCTGAAACTGCGGACAGGAGACCAAGCGATAGCAACACCTGTGCTACTTAACGGACGTACACGCCAGAAGTATGTGGTGTTGTTCTTAAGACCTTCGTATGAACCGAATTCAGTAGTGTTGTTACCGATTTTTGATTGATCATTGATGATAGTGCTGAACAATTCATCTGTTGCAATCTGTACTTGATACACAACACGTTCCCCTGATGAAACCCAAGCAAGTGTAGTCGGTATCGGCTGACCTTTTGCTTTGTCTGCAGGTAATACACCTACTGTTGGAGCTACGATTGTAGAGAATGTACGTACTAACGACCAACCGCTGTTTCCTGAAGTTGCACTTACTGCACGCACACGCCAGAAGTAAATAGTATTACTTGCTAAATCACTGATTGTTTGTGATAATGTTGGGTATGTTTTGTTGAGGAAAAGTGTATTGTTAAATGAACCGTCGGTAGAAATCTGAAGATTATATTGCACATCGCCGTCAACCGGTGCCCATTGGAAGAATGTACTTGATGGTAAATCAACTCTACCATCAAGAGGCAACGAAAGAAGCGGGGTAGCGATAATAGTAGTAAAGTTGCGGGTTTCGCTCCAGTCGCTGTTTTCACCGTCAGGAGTACTTACTTTAACTCTCCAGAAATATTTGGTATTGTTCAATAGGTTGCTTGCAAGATAAGTTGCGTCTTTTACGTTGTTGTTTTGATTCACAATAATTGTAAAATCTGCATCCGATGCAATTTGTATCAAATAATGATCAACACCGGCTATCGCTTTCCATGTTAACGTTGCAGGGTTGGTAATGTATGTTTCACCGTTTGCAGGAGATATAAGTGTTGTAGGGGCAAGAATAGTACGGAAACTCCATACATCTGACCAGTTGCTTGTTCCACTTGTGTTTGATGCTTCCACTCTCCAGAAATAGGTAGTATAGTTTTCCAATACCGGCATGGACATAAAGTTTGCACCTGTGGTTTTTTCGGTAACTACTGTACCAAATGTATTGCTTTTTGAAAGCTGTACATGATAAGTACTTGCACCAACTGAGTTATTCCAAATTAAAGTTGAATTTTCAGTTGCGATTCCTTTTGAACCATCAGCAGGAGTTGCAAGAGTTGGAACAGGAGGAGGAGGATTTGTAGTTGTAAAGCTATAAACATCCGACCATTGGCTGGTTGAGCTTGAACCGTTTGTCATTACTCTCCAGTAATATGAACTGACATAGTCGAGAGGACCTACGGTAACTGTAACACCTGTTTGTGTCTTTTCAAAAATTACATCCTTGAAATTAGGGTCGGTTGCCACTTGTACTGTATAGTCCATTGCACAACCTGCTGCTTGCCATGTTAAGTTCGGAGATAGGATAACATTGCTTTCGTTATTGGTAGGAGTAGATAACATAGGAGCGGAAAGTTCTGCTCCTGAAAGGAAAATCTGAATATCATCAATTCCCACACCATCATATTCTGCCTTGCCGTCTGATCTCATAACAAAACGCAGACGAACATTGCTGCTGCCTGCTGCTCCTGATAGGAGATGTTCTGCATATTCCCAGTCTGTGTTATATTGTTGATCACCACCCCATACTTCGATAAATTCGCCTTGTCCGGCATCTTTCCAACCTTGATACCATGCTGTGCCTGTGCCTTCACCGCCAAGTTTTTGCCATGCACCGCCGTCAATAGAGATTTCCAACCAATGGAAATCATAATTATCCTGCAAAAAATAGGTATGGTTAAACCCTATGTACGGATCACTTGTAAAGCACGACATATCAAATGAAGGTGATTCCAAATAGGAATACTCATCTGCATTATATGAACTGCCTAAACTTGTTACCCAGCTGTTATCACCACCTGCAGGACGGTTAATAAACTTTTTGGATGGATACCCTAACTCCCATGAGGAGTTGGTACCATTGCCGAACCAACCTCCGTCACCCTTTTCAAAATCCTCGTAATACGAGGGAAACACGTTTGTTTGTGCCTGGACCGATTGAGTATAGTATCCGGCAGATACCAATACGGCAAGCACAACAAAAAATTGAGAAATATACTTCATGACGACTCCTTTAAATAAGGGTGAATAAACAGTAAACTGTTTGAAAATAAAATGAATGTGTAGTCGGAATTGGCGATTTTGGTCGTAGCTCCTTTGTGAAAAGACAATGAGAATGTAGAATCCTTACTCATTGTGGAAAAATATTATGAGAAGAGTTTATAGTAGAAGGTGAGCAAAGGAGGTGTTTCAGGAAAATAGCCGAACGCAAAACGAGGCAGTAAAAAGAGACACAACAAGTCGGTTCTGTACGTATTGTGTTAATTATGGCATTACTTATACCTTTTGATGAATGACATATTATTGATAGTGAATTAAATTAAGAGTCCTGTCATGCTGAACTCGATTCAGCATCTCCGCTTGTACGTCGAAAAAGCACGACCAGACAGCATCGGAGACCCTGAATCGAGTTCAGGGTGACATGGTGCATATATCTTATTCCTATGGCATTGCATTGTTTTTCAGCAGACTCTTTGGCTGTCATGAACTGAAAATTGATTATTTCTGTAGGTGAAAGTTTGGTTGAAGACGAACGTTACACTACCTAATCCTCAAAAATCGCTTCTTAGCAGCAATGTCAACAGTCCAAAGCAATAATCCTGCAAACACCATCATCAAAAGGGAGCCTAAGTTCTTAACAGGAAAAAGCGATGCAACTGATGTAAAAAAATCGGTAATATAATGCATACTACTCATCATCCAATCCGAATACCCATGCAAGATATGCTTAATTTCCGACGGTTTGGATATAACTATTTGCTTTTGAGGAACGGATGCGATGAACACCCCGAGAGTGATGATTATGCTCACTGCAACCAACCATTTTGTACCGATTTGCTTGATAAAGCTTGGGCTTCTTTCCGCCGAGGGGGCAGGTTCGTTCATAACCATGTTCATCAATGCAGTAGAAAAAGCAGGTGATGGTTCTGAAACCGGACTTTCCTGGAGAATGGAGGTAATCGAACGGTGCTGTTCCACTTCTTTACGGCAAACGGGGCACTCCTGCAGATGAACTGCAATCCTTCGCGATTCTGCAGAGTCCGTACTACCGTCGATGTATTCGAAAATCTGTTCTATCGATAAATGCTTCATTGTAGTCAACTAACTATTAGAAATTTGTAGTAAACTTGCCGTCGGACAGCTTTTTTGAAAGTGCTTCCCGAAGCATCATACGCCCCCGGAATAGACGTGTCTTTACAGTTCCCAGTGGCAAACCTGTTACATGGGTAATCTCGTCGTATCTCAGCTGCTGAACGAAAAAAAGCGTAAGTACTGATGAATATTCCACCGGCAAACGCTCTATTTCACGATGTATCAGGGTAGTATCCTCATTATCCTGCATTATTTCATCAGGAGTATCTAATTTGGAGGTAATGGTACTCTCCATATCATCCACACTCAACGATTGTAGTATGGAAGCACCTCGTTTTTCCAGTGCAGATGCACACACATTATAAACAATACGGTAAAACCATGTAGAAAAATTAGCTTTCCCCTCGAACGTACCAAGCGCACGGTACACACGCAGAAAAGCATCTTGTAGTGCTTCTTCGGCGTCTTCACGGTTTTTGAGCATTCTGAGCGCAAGAGTCATTGCTTTCGACTGATGACGTTCCACAAGCAATGAAAATGTACGAATGTCGCCGCTGAGTATTTTTTTGATAATCTCGTGTTCTTTCATGCAGGGGTAGGATAGCCGTAGTTAGCGATGGTCAATCTACAGAACAATCGGAGGAGACGATACCAAAACACAGCATTACCAATGCAATAATGCGATAAAGATGTTTCATAATGTTATATCAAGATAAATAGGTAGAAAAAATCGACGGCTTTATGTTCA
>CALMMI010000609.1 GCA_937868245.1 uncultured Ignavibacteria bacterium
AAAGCCGAAGATATTGACGATAAAACTTTAGTCCTTCGTAAATTGGGAAAAGGGCTATCAAGAGCTGGAAAGTTTACAGAAGCTGTTAAAACAGTAAAAAAAGCTATTAAGAAAGACGATAAGGATGCGTATAATCTTTTGGCTCTTGCAGACGTATATATAAAAGCAGATTCGTTGAAACAAGCGGAAATGACTATTATTTCTGCCAAGGATATTAATAAAAAGATTCCTGATGTATTTGTAGCTTTGGGAGATTTATATTATGCCCAGCGTATATACGAGCTAGCCCGAATGAACTACGAAGAAGGACTTAAATTAGATGAAAGCCTGACTGATGCAAGAATTAAACTTGCTACTGCTTACTACAAACTTGCAAATGCCGAACCAGATAAAGACCTTTCTAACGAGTTGTTTGGTCGGTCGTTAAAAGAGTGGAATACTGTTACTAAAGCCGACCCGAAGAATGCAACTGCTTTCTATGAACAAGGCAAGATTTTCTTCCTTGCAGATAAATACGGCGAAGCAGCAAAATCGTTCTATCAATATACACTTTTACGTCCTGAAGGATGGATGGGGCTGTGGTATCTTGCCCAATCTTCCTTCAAGATTGGTCAATACGATTCGGCTGTAAAACAACTGGATTTAGTTCGTACTAAAATTGATACAGTAAAAGACCAAGCAACATTGATGATGGCACAAAGCCAATTTGAACTTAAGAAATACAAGGAATCCGCTGCAAATTATGCAATCTCGAAAAAAGTTGCCGATGCAAATCCTAAATTGAAGTTTGAATTGGTAGATGTAGAACGTTGGGGGTATGCTGCAATTTTATCAGGTGATACTGCTACAGCTATTCAGAACTTCAAAATTATTACCGATGGTGATAATAAGAAGTGTAACCTAATGTACCGTTTCGGGTTTCTCTTGAGGGAACGGAAGCAGTATTCGGAGGCTATCACTTTGTTCCGTAAGATGATTGCTGCGGACTGTCAGGATAGTATCTCGAAGGTGAATAGTATTAAAGCCAGAATGTTTATCGGGATGAGCTATTTCTCCGATAACAAGCCTGATTCTGCTATTATTGCCTTGAAAGAATATCTTACGTTAGACCCAAATAATCTGTATGGGCGGATAATGCTCTCTAATTCTTATGCATCACTCAAGCAAACCGACTCATCTAAAAAGACTTTGTTGGAAGCTCTTGAAATAGGTAAGGCAAATCCAAACACTGTAAAACGTGATATGGAAAATGTTCTTGCTGAATTATGTAGAATTTATATTGATGCTAAGGACTATTCAAACCTTATGAAAGTAGGGAAACAATGGTCAGAAGTAAATCCTGAAGCAGTGAATGCTTATCTTTATATGGCTGTAGCCGCACAGGGTAATTCTGATAAAGAAGGGGCATGTAAATATTACCGTGAAGTATTGAAACGTGATAAAGAAAATAAAGTTGCTAAGCAAAACATGAAAGCTCTCGGCTGTTAATTAATATTTTTTCAACATTATTATTTAGTTTGGTTTTATAATGGTTAAATCTCTCTTTTCCCTACTTGTTCTTTTTGTTATTGCTAATTCTGTTCATGCTCAAATTGGAGTAACGGCACTAATCAAAACGAAATTCACTGATGCAAGAACCGGACAGCCGGTATCACTTAAATACGAACTTGTTCCATCCGGCGGAGGAACAAAAATACGCGGTAGCACACCCTCAAGCGGTGAGTTTGAACAAATTCTGACACCCGGCGAAACATATAAGGTTAATTGCAGAATGGCTGACGGAATTGCAGCCCCAATTACTTTTACACTAAAGCCAAGCAGCAGCTATTACGAACAATCACAAACGTTAGCAGTTAAAATTCTTAAAACAGGAGATGCATTGGGTGAATGGACGCTATTTCCTGCAACTAAAACCACGTTAACATCCGAAAGCGATCTAATGGGGATAAAAGACATGATAACAGCTAACCGCGGACTCTACGTAGCAATTTCTGTAACAGGAGATATGGAAGTAAAAGGTAAAACTACAGGAAAAGCTGCAAAGAAGCCAAAACCTGCAAAGAAATCCAAAACTCCTGTGGTAGTACAGCCAACAGTTGATATAGTTGCTGAAAGAGTTGCTGCAGTTAATGCTTTTTTTGCTCAAAATTTGAAGCCGGAAGCATTAAAACGGGTGAGTGTTTCATCCGGTGCACCACGCTCAGGTGCAAATGTTTGGGCTGTTGTTGGCGATATTAAATCTATGGAATAGTCAGTTCATTCTATTGATAGGAAAAATGAAACCCGCTTATAAATTTATAAGCGGGTTTTGTTTATTAATATAGTTTTGAGAAGAAGAACGAATGACACTGAATCAATTCAGCTAGATGGATTTTGGTGATTTTATATTGGGTCTAATATTTACAGTTTAGAGATTTTGGGTTAAGGAAGGTGCAACACCTACCTTCAACAAAGATACCTTTTTACAGAATTACACACATAAGCTTTTTGTGATTATAATACTTACGCGCTACAATTTGACATGCAACAAAAGGCAAGTGTAGCACCTGCCTTGACTGATTGGAAATTTACATCCAATGATTGTAAACATTTACTAGACTTTATATATTTGACTCTATACAAAAGAAGTGAACATTCTTTAACGTATAGAAACAATACAAGATATTGTTTCCACTGAGAGCAAAACAATCACTACTATCCCTTATTCTCAGGACGAGTTAAGGTAAACACAGTAATCTCAGGCTCAATAGCAAGCCGCAACGGCGGACCAACCATCCCCATGCCTCGGTTTACATATAGAATTTGGTCCTTGTCTGTGTACATCCCTGCCCATTGTTTATAGACCATCCTCGCAAAACTATAATCTTCCCCTAAAATATGAATCCCTACCTGACCACCATGCGTATGTCCTGAGAGCATTACATCAATAGCAGGAATTTTACCGCGTACTTGCATATCCCAAAATGTTGGGTCATGCGCCATAAGTATTGTAGGGTTTGCATGGTTTAGTCCTTCCATTGCTTCATTGATTCTTCCGAATTTTTGCCCAAGTCCTGTATTGTCGATTGAGGCAAGGTTGAGTTCAGCCCCATCTACCTTTAGTACTTTGTTATCGTTTATCAGAAGGTCGATTCCGGCATCTCGAATACCTTTTTTGAGTTCTTCGTGCTCTTCAGGAGTCATGTAATGGTCATGATTCCCAACTGAGCCATATACGCCTAATGGAGCAGATAATTTCTTTAATTCAGGAAATGTAACGGAAAGTTCATTTGGATTGAAATTAACATAATCACCTGTAATGAGTATCATATCCGGATGTAAACTCTCGATGATTAACCGAACTTCTCTCATAGGTTTTGATGAAGCAAAAGAGCCTGAGTGAATATCGGATATTTGAACAATGCGCAGTCCCTCAAACTCTCTTGGCAGTCCGTTAATAGGCAAATAATGTTCGTATGTTCTAAAATCGTATGCAGTTCCGAACATTCCTTTGCCTGCAATGATAAATGGTGCACCGGCTGTAATCCATGCTGCTTTTTGGAGAAAATCTCGACGTGGGGCAACAGAATTTTCTAAACTTGTACTATCAGATTCGGATTGAACACCCCCCGTTTGTTTTCCGGAATTACTATTTGCACGATGACCAATTGCTTTACTAATAGCAAACAGGATAAGCCTGGATATATCCTTTATCAACAATACAATTGAAATAAGCAACTTTGGTAAATACCATAAGTAGAGTACAATCATGATATTATGAGCAGTTACCGGGTTGTTGGCTTCAAACGATGTAAGGCGAATCAACGCAAATGCTGAAATCATTACTGCAGCTGTTATCCATAGAGATTTGTAAAGCCATGATGAATAACTTCGCCTCTTTACAAATTTCTGCCAATTGTAAATAACATAGGTATCCAAAAGGATAAACAGTGAGATGTTAATAATCCAAAAAACCGAAAATTGTTGTTGGTGCATAGAATCGTAGAATTGAATTCACAATAAAAAAGGGCAATCGCTGGTTGAAAACGTTTGCCCTTCAAATATAAAAATCGTCAATATTAAACTACCTGACCTTTAGCACCAATTGAAGGTGCATTAGTGATAGGTGACATGTTAATTTTAGGGGCTAATTCTTCACCGCGAATAATCTGATCAAGTTCTGCACCGTCCAAAATTTCACGTTCAAGAAGAATCTTCGAGGTTTTATGTAATAAATCTAAGTTATCACGAAGCAATTGCTCTGATTGAGTCATAGAGTCTATGAGAATTCTGCGTACTTCGTTGTCAATCAATCGGGCTGTTTCCTCGCTGTGGTCACGCGGCTGGGCTATTTCACGACCTAAGAAGACTTCTTCGTGTTTGTTTGCAAATGTTACAGGACCAATTACATCACTCATACCCCATTCGCACACCATTTTACGGGCAAGAGTAGAAGCACGTTCCAAATCACTGCTTGCACCGGTGTTCATCTGTCCGAAGACAATTTTTTCTGCGGCACGTCCTGCAAGTAATACAACAATTTGTGTTTCGATGAAATCTTTTGAATATGTGTGTGCATCTTCATTCGGAAGATAGGATGTAA
>CALMMI010000610.1 GCA_937868245.1 uncultured Ignavibacteria bacterium
TAAAGGAGAAGCAAGTGCAATTGCTTTAGCACTTGAAATCCCAAACAGTATTATTATACTAGATGATTTCAAGGCAAGGAAAGTAGCAGAACAATTAAGACTTATAATTACAGGAACAATTAGTATAATTGTCAAAGCAAAGCTAAAAGGAATTATACCGTCGATTAAACCAATGTTATCCAAAATAGCTGCAACAGATTTCCGTATCTCCAAAGATTTAGAAATCCAACACTAAAAGAAGCTGGTGAGTTACAGTAATCATTAGATTCTTGATTTAGGTTTTCAGTATTAGCAATTTAGAATACTTGTAAAAAGAATCAATCAATTAGGTTAAACACTAGTTCTTATTATTCCAACAATGACAAGCAACAGATTAGAAGCATTCAGCGATGGAGTAATTGCCATAATCTTAACGATTATGGTGCTGGAACTTAAAATCCCTCATGGAAGCGATTTGTCTGCACTTCGTCCTCTTATTCCTGCATATATCAGTTACGTTCTCAGTTTTATCTATATCGGTATTTACTGGAATAACCATCACCATCTTTTTCAAGCAGTACAGCGTGTAAACGGAACAATTTTGTGGGCGAATCTACATTTGCTCTTCTGGCTTTCGATTGTACCGTTTATGACTGGATGGATGGGTGAGAATCATTTTGCTGTTTATCCTGTTGTTTCGTATGGTGCAGTATTGCTAATGTGCGGAGTAGCATATTATATTTTAGCCCAAACCCTTGTAAAGCACCATCGGGAAAATTCAGTACTCGTAAAGGCAATCGGTAATGATTTCAAAGGTAAAATTTCAGTTGTTATTTACATGGCTGCCATTGTTTTAGCTTTTGTGAACGAGTGGATTGCTTTTGGTTTATATGTAGTAGTTGCAGCAATCTGGTTTGTTCCGGATAACAGAATTGAAAACAGGCTAACAAAAACCGAAAAAGAGTAATCATGAAATAAACCTTTTACTGCTTCGTTCAATCCATGTCGAAAATAGAAACACAAGTTGTTTTTCCCCACAATTTATACAACAATGTATGAAAACACTGCAACTGACAGTATCTGCTCTTTTACTCCTTGTTCTCCATTCTGAGCTAAAGGCTCAAACCAGTTTTGGGTTTTATGGCGGACTTTCCACTCCAAGCGAACAAATCAGTAATGTATATAACAGCGATTCTCTAAAAACCGAAAATGTTGTTGGTACATTGAAACGTAGCGCAGCAAATACCGGCTACCATATTGGAGCGCGTCTCCGTTTGGGCTTGGGAGAAGATTTGGTGTTTATAGGGGGGATTTCGCTGTCTCGGTTTCCTTCTTCAAAAATTGATATAGTTGTTCCAAATGGAAATGATACCATACGCACTACACTAACATCAACACAGAATATTATACCGATTGCAGTAGGGGTTAACTATTATCTTACAAAGAAATTGCTTGGAATCTATGCAATTGGTGAGTTATCATATAATTACCTTACAAATAGTATCGACGGGACTATTCAGGGTGTTAATTTTCCTTTAGATAGAAGTCCTACGTATAATCGTGTTGGGTTTGGCTTAGGTGCAGGAATGGATATCGACCTAAAGTTACTTACGTTAAATGTAGAAGGGAAGTACAACCTTGTTAACTTTATCGGCAGCGAGGAAGGGGAGAAATCAAAATCATTCGTTACACTAAGTGTTGGTATTTATTTTGGTTCAACTACTACTGCTAAGTCTAAATAGTATTTACCTTAAAATTCATTTTTAAACTCCAATACAACAAATTGGAGTTTTTTTTTCGCAACAATACGTTCGGAACTTCTAACATTCGATTTGTGTATGAAGTTCAATTTCTTCCAGTACAGTACTTACACGCAAACAAGCATTCATTTCACCCTCGAACACAACTGCTTTTCCGGTTGTATCTACTTCGATTGTAAGAATTTCAGCCTGATGCAGCGAACAGTTGGTTGCCTTGCGGATTTGTGCCGTTACCTCGTCGTAGGTATGGATTTCATCATTAAATAAAACCACCCGGGCAGCTAAGCCAACCTCAGTCAATTCCATTACATCCGGATCTTCAAATTCCATCGGAAAATTCATATCAAAAAACGCTGCCATAAGGTAATAATCTATGTTTGTGTTAAATTCTATCTACAAAAATACGAATATGAGTAAAACTAACGAATAGAATTTCGTGCCCAATTGAATACGTCAATGTAGGTTTTACCTGAACGCAGTGCTGAAAAGTCGCATTCCATTGCATTTGCTCTTATTGTATTCCAGTACGGTTGAACAGAATACACTGATAATGCCCTTCGAATAGCAGTAGCAAAATCTTTACGTTGGTAAGCACTAAATAAGAATCCTGTTCCTGTCATAGACGTAGGATTGAACTCTTCAATTGTGTCTGCCAAACCGCCGGTTGCCCTTACGATTGGTATCGTACCGTATTTAAGGGCATACATTTGGGTTAATCCGCATGGCTCGAACCGTGATGGCACAAGTAAAAAATCCGAAGCTGCAATTATTTTATGAGATTGTTCCGTATTGTAACCAATTTGAATTAAGGCTCTGCGAGGGAATTTCCGTGCTAAGTACCGAAGGAAATCTTCATACTTTTTTTCTCCGCTACCTATAATGCAGAATCTCATTACGCCATAGCTCAAAAAATTTTCTATTGTATGTTCCAAAAGTTCAATTCCTTTTTGGTCGGTAAGCCTTGTAACCATACCTACAAGGGGGATATTCTGAGCTGCCTCATTTTCTGATAAACCGCAATCTAATAAGAATTTTCTTTTATTAGATTCCTTTTGAACAATAGTTTCTGGTGTGTAGTTAGTATAAATTAAATTATCTATCTCAGGATTCCATTCTGTATAATCTACGCCGTTTAATACTCCTATTAAATCACCACCGCGTTCATTAAGAGTGTTTTGCAACCCTTCACCGTATTTTGCCCATCGGATTTCCTGTGAATACGTTGGGCTTACAGTTGTAATTTTATCAGAAAACATAATACCGGTTTTCATGGAATTAACTATTCCGTGCTGTTCGAACCAACTTCCGGAATAAAAGCTTTTCATCCCAAATCCTGTAAATTCCATTGCACGTTTGGGGTCATAGAGTCCCTGATATGCCATGTTGTGGATGGTGAATACCCCTGCAGCCTGGCTAAAATACGGGTCATTCCTGTACTGAGCTTTTAGAAATGCCATCGCAAACGCAGTATGATTATCATGAGCATGAACAATATCAGGCTTAAATTGCAAGGCACGGGCTGCTTCAAATGCAGCACGTGTTAAAAATAAAAAGCGTCGGTCATTATCAGTAAATCCATCAGGATTCCCATATATTCCCTCACGGTCGAAGTAATCCTGGTTTTGGATGAAATATACGGGAACCGTTGAATCGGGGAGCGTACCACGCCATAAACGCCCGTATTCTTGCCATGTTCCCATAGGGACGGAGAAAATTATGTCTGTTGGAACTATATCATACTTTCTGGTGTCGATATGACCGTATTTGGGAACAATAACGATAGGTGTATGACCTAATTCCTCCCACGCTTTGGGAAGAGAGGCGGCTACATCACCCAAACCACCGGCTTTAGCGAAAGGAGTTACTTCTGCAGATAGGAGCAAAATATTCATAAGCAAACATGTTATGTTATGAAAGAATTACTTGAATGTATGCTGCCGACATACAAATGCTTGATACTTCGAAAGTTTTTTTGCTGATTCGAGAGCAGTTTGTTCGTCTGAAAACAAACCGAACAGGCTAGAACCGCTTCCACTCATCATTGAAAACAGAGCACCGTTATCCCGGAGATTTTGTTTTATTGAAGCAAGAACCGGGTGTTTTGCAAAAA
>CALMMI010000611.1 GCA_937868245.1 uncultured Ignavibacteria bacterium
TATTTTAATGCACCAGAAAAAGTTCACGAAGAAGATTATAAACCTGAATATCTCTACCGTCTGGAAGAGGAAAAACGCTTACGCGATGAGTTAACTGCAGCTCAACTCGTTCAACGGCGTTTACTTCCGGCAAAAATGCCTACGTATCCGATGCTTGATGTGGCTGCTACGTGTATTCCTGCGTTTGAAGTTGGAGGGGATTATTACGATTTCTTCCCACTTGACGATACTCATTTGGGGATATTAATCGGGGATGTTTCGGGTAAGGGAATGTCGGCGGCGTTCTATATTACCCTTGCAAAGGGTGTGATTGTATCGCAGATTCAGCAGTCGCTTTCTCCTGCTGATATTCTTTGCAAGGTTAATAAACTGCTTTATGAGACAATGGAGCGCGGTAAATTCATTTCATTAATTTACGGTGTATTGAATACGGCAACAATGGAATTCACATACTCTCAAGCAGGACACAACCCGATTCTCATCCGTAAAAACAACGGCACAACCGAGGCACTTGAAGGCAAAGGTTTAGCTCTCGGCTTGAACAACGGGCAGGTATTCAACCAAGTTACATCCAATTATTCGATACGTCTTGAACCTGGTGATGCATTAATCCTATACACAGATGGTGTTACGGAAGCAGTGAATCTTTCGGGTGAAGAATTTGATATGAAAGGCTTACTTACATCCGTAAAACGTCCGGAGGTGGATGCGCTTTCGCTATTACAAGGTATTATTACCGATGTGCAGAAATTCATCGGCAAGGCGAAACAGCATGACGATATTACGATTGTTGTGATTAAGAATAATAATGGGGTTGGGGTTCAGGGGCAACTTGGGTGATACTAATACGTCATATCCAATATTATAATTCTTTTTGATAATAGTTACTAAGACCAGTTCGATTAGATATTTTACATCTTCCAGAAATTCAATTATTTGTTAATCAACCCATGACCCAAACTCTCATTACAGCCGCACTTCCATACGTTAATAGTTTTCTTCATCTCGGGCATCTTGCCGGGGCGTATCTCCCTGCCGATATGTATGCCCGCTTCCTGCGCCTTTCGGGACGTAAGGTGCTGTTTGTGTGCGGCTCGGACGAACATGGCGTGGCTATTACGATTAGTGCAGATAAGGAACATACTACTCCCGATAAAATTATAGACAAATATCACTTTGCCAATAAACAGGCGTTTGAACAGTTTGGAATGAGCTTCGATATTTTCTCACGCACTTCCCTTCCTGAACATGCAGAAACTGCGCAAGAGTTTTTCCTTGACTGGCTGAAAAAAGGTTTACTTGTCGAAAAAGAAGAGAATCAATTCTATGATGAAGAAGCCCACATGTTCCTTCCCGACCGGTATGTGGAAGGTACATGTCCAAACTGTGGTAACGAGCATGCTCGCGGTGATCAATGTGATAATTGCAGTGCAAACTACAACCAAACTGATCTTATCAATCCCAAAAGCGTAGTTTCAGGTAAAACGCCCGTTGTACGCTCAACGAAGCATTGGTATTTCAAAATGGGTGATTTTCAGGAGCTTTTGGAAAATTATATCGAAAGCAATGCCAGTACATGGAAAGATAATGTATTGCAGCAAAGTCGTTCATGGCTCAAGCAGGGTTTGGCTGATCGTGCTGCAACCCGTGATATGACATGGGGAATCCCCGTACCGGTTGAAGGTGCAAAAGGCAAAGTAATTTACGTATGGTTCGAGGCGGTTCTTGGCTATATATCCGCTACAAAGGAATGGGCGAAACTTCATAACAATCCTGAAGAATGGAAAAACTGGTGGCAGAATCAGGATACGGAATACATTGCGTTCTTAGGTAAGGACAATATCGTATTTCACACGCTCATTTTCCCGATGCTGCTCATGGCAAAGGAGAACTATATTCTTCCTTCAAATGTACCGGCGAATGAATTTATGAATTTTGAGGGGAAGAAGTTCTCCAAGTCTATGAATTGGGGGATTTTCCTTCATGACTATCAACGGGATTTTCCTTCTCCTTCACAAACGGATTCACTTCGCTATACAATTGCAATGAACTTACCCGAAACGAAGGATTCCGACTTTACATGGCAGGATTTGCAAGCAAGAAACAACAATGAACTTGCTGCAATTTTCGGGAATTTCGTTAACCGCGTTGTTCAATTCCTTCATAAGAATTTTGACGGGAAAGTCCCTGCACTGCCGGAGCGTTTTGCCAAACTAAATGATGCATGGAAGTTACTTCTGGAAGACTTCAGCAGGGAGGAATCAAAGGAATCTGCACTTGAAAAATACGAGAGCAAGCACCTCCGGTATTTCTCACCAAGTGATGTTGCCTTGATTGCTGCAATTCATTTCGGAGCAAAAAAAGCAGCTGAATGTTATACCCGTTTCCGTTTTCGCGATGCCGTGAGCGAAACAATGAATATTGCCCGTGCTGCTAACAAGTATTTTAATGACACTGCTCCCTGGAAAACGGTTAAAACAGATAATGATGATTGCGCAAAAACTCTCTACATCTGCTCACAGGCAATCGGTGCGCTTTCCTTGTTATTTGCGCCGATATTACCGAATACATGCGCTACTCTTGCACAAATGATTGGCATTGAGTCGCATACCGGCAAGCCGGATTCTGAAACTCTTGACAGTTGGAACAGTGCTGCATTCCCTTCAATTGCCGAACTGACCCCAATGGCAGCTCCCGAAGTTTTATTTGCTAAAATTGAAGATTCAACCATTACTGAACAAGTCGAAAGAATGAACCCAACAACTCCAGCAGTAGTTCCCGAAACAGAACCCAAGGACATCATAACTATTGACGATTTCAAGAAAATCAAACTTCGCACTGCAATTGTAGAAAAAGCTGAGCGTGTGCCAAAATCAGAAAAACTACTCAAATTACAAGTAAATCTTGGCAATGAAACACGGCAGATATTAGCAGGAATTGCAAAATTCTATACTCCTGAAGAGATGATTGGTAAAACGGTAGTTGTGGTTGCTAACTTACAACCTGCCAAACTGATGGGAATGGAATCGCAAGGGATGTTACTCGCTGCAAATACTCCCGAAGGAACGCTTGCGCTTGTTACTCCAGAAAGTATTGTAAGTGCCGGATCGGAAGTACGATAACTTTGAGATGAACTTGGTTCATCCGTTTGTTTACTATTTATATACTCATGACAACCACACAAGCATATTTGCAAACGTGGGCAGAAGCTCGTACCAGATTTTCAAATCTTCTTACCGATTTAACAGAGGAAGATTTAGCAAAAAAATTAGTGAATACACAAAACAGTGCAGGTTTCCTTATACGTCATATTGCCGATGTTGAATTACTCTTTGCCAAAAATGTTTTTGGTTCTACCGATGTAAAAGTATTTGCACGAACTGTGAGCACCAAGCATGATTCCGGCGAATGGACAAATCTTAAAGAACTTCTTGAGTATCAACAATATGCCTTTGATTGCCTGAAAGGTATCATCGAAAAACAATCCGATGAAAATTGGCAGCAAACTGTAACTACCAAAGAATTCGGCACAAAAACAAAAGCTGAAGCGATTGGGAGAATTGTTTCTCATACTGCCTACCATGCGGGGCAGTTATCATTAACTCTTAAATATGGGTAGTTATGATATCGAATATATATACTCCTACTAATAAGAGAAAGAAACTCAGCTTTCTCGACAGATACCTGACGATATGGATATTTTTAGCTATGATAATCGGTGTTTCTGCAGGCTACTTCATCCCTTCCACAGCAGCGATTATCAATTCGTTTTCGAGTGGAACAACAAATATCCTACTTGCCATCGGACTTATCTTAATGATGTATCCTCCTCTCGCAAAAGTGCGGTACGAGAAGATTCCGCAGATATTTAAAAACATAAAACTAGTGTTAATGTCCATAGTTGTTACATGGATAATTGCACCGTTCCTTATGTTTTTATTATCCTACATCTTCTTAAAGGATTATCCGGAATACATGACAGGATTGATTTTAATCGGAATTGCACCATGTATCGCAATGGTTATTGTGTGGAACGAACTTGCCGAAGGGAATCGTGAATATATTGCAGGACTGGTTGGGCTCAATAGTGTTTTACAAGTGCTGATGTATCCGGCATATTCATATTTTTATCTAACTGTTGTTCCTGATATTTTTGGAATGAAGAGCTTTCATGTTTCCATTACGATTTCTCAGATAGCTCAGAGCGTGTTTATTTATCTCGGAATTCCTTTCATTGCAGGAATAGTGAGCCGTTATGTATTGATTAAACTGCGAGGTGAGGAATGGTTTCATGAAAAATTCATTCCTATAATCTCCACTGTCACCTTGTTTGCATTACTGTTTACTATTATTGTCATGTTCAGTCTAAAAGGTGAAATGATTGTTCAAATACCCATGGACGTTCTCCGAATTGCTGTTCCGCTAGTGATATATTTTTCACTCATGTTTATTATTACGTTCTTTGTAGCAAAGAAACTAGTAGCAGATTATTCAACCAATGTAGCATTATCATTTACGGCAACCGGAAATAATTTTGAGCTTGCCATTGCAGTTGCAATTGGTATATTTGGTATTAATTCAGGAGAAGCGTTTACTGGTGTGATTGGACCATTAGTCGAGGTTCCCGCATTGATTGCCCTTGTAAACGTAGCTTTTTGGTTCCGTAAAAAATATTATCTTCCAGTGATAAGTAGCTAAGATTAACTTTTTTTCTAAAGTATCTTGTAACACAAGCAAGTACAATCAGAAAAGTTACAATAGATACGAATTGTGGGGTATATTATCTAAGTATATAGCAATAATTTTTTCGAGAACAAAAAGCCTTGAATGATTCAAACTGAAAGCTCATAATGCCCCATCTTTCTTCTCTTGGTGCTGCGATTATTGTCAAGAATGCCGAGTCTTCCATTATTCGTGCACTCGATTCACTTAGCGGATTTGCAGAACAAATCGTGGTAGTTGATACAGGTTCAACTGATCATACACCTCAGATATGTTCACGATTCGGAATAGAGCTTCACTTTCACAAATGGACTGATAGTTTTTCTGAGGCGCGGAATTATGCGCTTGAGC
>CALMMI010000612.1 GCA_937868245.1 uncultured Ignavibacteria bacterium
TATCAACAACTAACAAATGTAGAATTTATGTCCAGTTTTTAGGGGGTCGGTACAAAACAAATATTATGTTTTGAATTCTGATACTGTATGGGAAGAATATAAAGAACCGGTGCCTGTTTCTTCTCAACCTATACTCTATGATGATGAGAAATATATAGTTTTTAGCATTTGCCATGGAGAATTTGGTGGTACTATCTTTTTTTATAATAAATTAACCCATAAGATTCATTATACAGAATCAACTTGTGCTAATTCAGTCCAAAAAATTGGTGAAAAATATTTAGTCTATTCAAGTCTTGCCCATATGATTGGATTTATTGAATTAAAAGAGGTTTCAGATCCTGAAAAATTACCAATAGTTGCATTACAAAATATTAACAAGCCCAAAAACGGAAAAATATTGGGTTATACTGACAGGACTAAGATTGCAAAATCTATTTTTAGTTATTCTTTTCTAACAAGTTCAGGTTTGTTCAAATTTAAAAATCGAACTATGTATCTATTAGATATGAATGATGATACATTCCTTGCTGAGATAGAAAACAGCACGATAAGGATAATAAACCCTTTATTTAATAGAGAATTGAATAATCATGGCACTATTACTACTAATTATGAAGGAACTATTCTTGTTAACTTAAAATATTATCTTGATAGTGGAAAGTACCGAGAATATGCCTGCCTTATATTAAAAGACAATCAATTAATCAAGCTTGACTGGAATGAAAAACATCGCTAAAACCACAAAGGGCAAATCATAAGATTCGCCCTTTGCTATTAGCTACAAACCACACACTCTACACCCTAACCGTAGCCATCACATCCACCTCTGTATCCGAAGGCAATTCAGTAAAGCTAATCACACTTACCATCGGGAATGTACTGCGTATCATTCGATAAAAGTACGGGCGTATTTGCGCAGAGCATATCACCACAGGTGAATATCCTGACAGAGTAACATCATCAATCGCTACCGATAAACTCCGCTGAACCGTGCGCAGCACATCCGGAGCAAGACCAAGCGTTTGGCTTGCAACCGCTTGTGAGCCGCCCTGTAAGGCATTCGTCATAATCTGTTCCAATTGCGGTTCGAGTGCAATTGCATGAATAACCCCGTTCTGGTCTTGAAACAGCTTGCGGATACTTTCGCTCAAGCTATGGCGGACGTATTCAGTAAGAACATCAATGTTTTTCGTTACTTTCACATATTCCAAGAGTGATTCCAAAATCAACGGCAAATCACGAATCGGAATCGACTCTTTCAAGAGATTTTGCAGAACTTTCTGAATGATTGACGTTGGTAGTGCCTCGGGTGAAATTTCATCAACGAGTGCAGGATAATCTTTTTTCAATCCTTCAATCAAATGCTTAATATCCTGACGTGTTAACAGTTTATCTGAACTTCTACGCAAGAGTTCCGTAAGGTGGGTGGCAAGCACTGTTGCTGCTTCCACTACCGTAAAGCCCATTATCTCGGCATTTTCTCGGTCGGACGAATTAATCCAAGTAGCGGGCAACCCAAATACAGGTTCAGTTACCTTCACTCCTGCAACATCCCCTTCTGCCATTCCCGGATTCATAGCGAGCAACATACCGGGATACAAACGGTTCCGTGCAATTTCATTTCCACGAACTTTTACTACATATTCATCTGCATCAAGTTCAAGATTATCGCGTACTCGAACAGGCGGGAGAATCATTCCAAGTTCAGAGGCAAGCTGTCTGCGGATATTGGTAATACGTTTGAACACATCCCCACCTTGTGATTCATCCACAAGTGAGATTAAGCCAATTCCAAGCTCAACTTCTACAGGGTCGATTCGTAAGAGTTCTTCCACAGGCTGTTCAGCAGGTTTTCTTGTGGCAAGTTCGGCAGCGGACATTTCCTCTTGAAGCGATATAAGTGCTTCCTTTTTAGTTGTTTGAATACGGAAAAATGCAATTCCACCGGTAACCGCACCCATTAACAAGAACGGGAACATCGGGAAACCCGGCATAACTGATAACAGAAGTAACGAGCCGGATGCAAGCGCAAGCGGCTTAGGTTGTTTCGCAAACTGTCCTCCCACTTCATCTTCCAATTTTTCACCGGATGCTGAACGGGTAATAACCATACCCGAAGCAACTGATATAAGAAGTGCAGGAACTTGCGATACAAGTGCATCCCCGATTGTAAGAATCGTGTAAACAGATAACGCCTGTGTTACATCCATTCCTCGCTGTGCCACACCGATTGCAAAACCGCCCACAATATTAATAGCCGTAATAATCAGTGCAGCAATCGCATCCCCTTTTACAAACTTAGCAGCACCATCCATAGAACCGAAAAATTCTGATTCTCTCGTCAATCTTGCACGGCGTTCGCGCGCTTCTTTTTCGTCAATGAATCCTGCATTCAAATCGGCATCAATACTCATTTGCTTGCCCGGTAAGGCATCCAATGTAAACCTTGCAGTTACTTCGGCAATACGGGTAGAACCTTTGATAATAACAATGAAGTTGATAATTATCAAGATAAGAAAGATGATTATCCCCACCACATAATTCCCGCCGATAACAAAATCCCCGAACGCTTTGATAATATTTCCTGCGTGTCCCTCACTCAAAATAAGTCGGGTAGTTGCAATATTAAGCCCCAAGCGGAAAAGCGTGGTAATAAGCAGAATCGTTGGGAATGAACTGATATCAAGAGGACTGCGGATATAGAGCGAGGTCATCAGAATCAGAATAGATACGGTGATATTGATAGCCAACATCACATCCAGCAAGAATGCCGGAAGAGGAAGCACCAAAAGTCCGAGCACTATCAATATACCGATAGCAAGGGCAATATCCTGATTACCGGAAATAGTGGCGAGTACTCTCCGCGCCGGAGGTGGTATCTTGAAACCTGATGTCATTGGAAGATTAGAAGCCATTGTTTTTTTCCTGAAATAAATTACTGTTTTAACCACCCCGTCCTTCGGACACCCCTCCAGGGGAGGGGAATTTGGGGAATCTGCATTCTGCGACTTTCAGTCTGCAGTTTGCAGTCTGAGATTTGTACTCTCTATTCTCTATTACTTATTCTCTACCCTCTATTATCTACTCTCTATTCTGTATTCTCTATTATGTATCCTATATTCTGTATTCTGTATTCTGTATTCTGTATTCTGTATTCTGTATTCTGTATTCTGTATTCT
>CALMMI010000613.1 GCA_937868245.1 uncultured Ignavibacteria bacterium
TCTCTCTCCACGAAGAACTTGGTGTTAAGCCTGAAATAGCTCATGTGTTGGCAAATATTGGAAGTATGTACCAAAATCTTGATTCATACGACAAAGCATTGGAATATTATTCCCGATCTCTTGTGATACACAAAGAACTTGGTGCACAATCAGAAGTTGCATGTATTACCGGTAATATAGGTGTTGTCTATTATTCGCTCCACTTATACGATTTAGCTCTCGAAGCATATTCTTCAGCCCTTGATATTCACAAAAAACTTGAAGAGAAATCTGATGTCGCTCTTGTTACCGGGAACATTGCCATTTTATATCAAGATATTGCGTTATACGACGAAGCAATGAAATATTACACTAAAGCTCTTGCTCTTCATGAAGAGCTTGGAGAGAAATCTTCATCAGCCAATGTAACCGGCAACATCGGTGAACTCTATGCTGAGAAAAATTTTGCCGGATATGACCCTCAAAAAGCAAAAGTGTATTTACAAAATGCAATCTTAGCAAATAATGAACTCGGAGCTAAACACTGTTTGTATTCTAATTATTTAGAACTTTCAAAAGTTTTTAAGCAATCTGAGATGTGGCAAGAAGCTCAGATGTACTTCGAAAAATACCACGAACTCTACACCGAAGTCCAAAACGAAGAAGTAAAAAAACAAGCAGATAGATTCGGATGGGAACGGAAAATAGCAGAAATGGAAAAGCAAAAAGAGATTGACCTCCTAAAAACTGAAGCTGAAAAACTATCAATGCGACAGAAGATAGAATTTCAAGCACGCGAAGTAGAAAATACCATCCACGAACTCATCAAGAAAAACGACCTCCTTCAGCAAGTACAGTCCGGCATCCTAAAAATAAAACCGCACACCAAAGGTGAAGCAATTGCCCATATCGAACAGCTCCTCGACCGGGTTACCCGTAATATCACTCCACTCGAAAGTATCAGTGAATTAGACAAACAATGGACTGAAGTTCACAAGAATTTTATGGATAAGCTAAAAGGCAGTTTTCCTGATTTGACTGCAATGGAGCTAAAGATCGCAGCACTTCTGACCATGAAACTCACCTCATCAAATATTGCATCAGTTTTGTTTCTTTCCAAGCGCACTGTGGAGTCTCACCGTCACAGTCTGCGTAAGAAAATGGGAATTTCTGTGACAGATGATGTTTACAATGTCTTAGCTTTGTATTCCGCCCAGTAATTCTACAGGAGCGTTTCAGAGTATCACATTAAACGCCTCAGGATACCCCACCCTTTCAAGTACCAACCCCTCAGGGGGAGCAAGCGGACTGATGAATCTCCTGTCCTGCAAATCTAATGACGCACGTACTTCCTCTAATGTCCTGCGATTGCGCGCTATATCCATCATCACCCCAACAAGTGAGCGAACCATTCCATAGACAAATCGATCGGCTTTAATCTTTAATCTTGCTCCGTGATCAAGTTCAGTCCATGAACATTCGAGTACGTTACATACATAGTTTTTTGTATCGTGGTTAATCTTAGAAAACGTTGTAAAATTATGGCTACCAAGAAACAACGTTGCTGCATCATGCAAACGGTGAACATCAAAAGGGAAACGAACCTGCCAGCAAAAATTACGGAAGAAGACTGATTCTTGAGTGGATATTGAATAGGAATATTCACGGGAGATTGCGTCAAACCGAGCCTGTACATCGCGTTCGGTAATTTGAACAGCGGTAATACGAATATCTTTGGGAAGCCTGGAATTGAATGCAATGGCAATTTTATGTTCAGGAATTCTAAAATCATCCGGCAATCTGATATGTGCTACTTGACCTCGACCATGTACACCGGCATCTGTTCTGCCTGCTCCAAAAACACCTGTTTGTACTCCTGTAAGTTTATACCAAGCGCGTTCAAGCTCTTGTTGAATGGATGGTGCATTCGGCTGGGTTTGCCAACCTGAATAGTTGGTACCATCGTATTCAACACGGATAAGCAGGGTCATAAGTACCAATCAAACAATTTAATTTAGAATAAAATAGAATAGTATTCGGGGGTATTTTGACTGACGAGCTGTGGACTTTCCAAAAGTGTACCTGTCATTACTTCTCCCTTAATTTCATCCAGTTGGATTTGCATAGGGATTTGAAGCAGAGAAGGTGAAGCTGAAAATTCTACTCGCACATAATTTTCAGTCCAAGCAATCCAAAGTTTTGTTTCAGGGTAATAGAACTCGGGAATAATAGTGTGTACCGTACCAATTTGGGAACGATAGAATTCATGCTTCTTCATAGCAGAAAGAGTCCTTAGGCGACTTGTACGTTCTTTACGAACATTGGGTTGCACCTTAGGTAAATATTCGGCAGCAGGGGTATTCTCACGTTCAGAATACGTAAACACATGTAAATACGATATTGGAAGCTCATGCAAGAAACTAAATGTCTCCTCAAAATGAGTATCTGTTTCCCCCGGGAAACCGACAATTACATCTACGCCTATGCAGCAATCCGGGATTTTGGATTTTATTTCAGTAACAAGTGAACTATAATATTCTGCTTTATAGCGTCGGCGCATCTTCTTTAGTATATCCGGTGAACCGCTTTGCAGAGGTATATGAAAATGAGGTACTATCACTTCTGAACTTGCTACTAGGTCAATAATTTCAGATGTAAGGAGGTTCGGTTCAATTGAAGAAATACGGAAACGTGCTTCGGGTGAGCACGAATTAATCAGCCTGAGAACATCAACAAACTTTTCTCCTGTAGGCGCGGTGTAGTCCCCCAAGTTGATTCCCGAAAGCACTATTTCACGAAACCCTGCTTGGATAAGTGTGTTTATTCTGGGCATTATATCTGTAAATTTCATACTTCTGCTCCCGCCTCGTGCCAGTGGAATCGTACAGAATGAGCAGTTATAATTACATCCATCCTGGAGTTTCAGAAAAGCGCGGTTCCTACTGTCGTTATCAGATGACGAAGACTCTACGAATTCAACATGCTCAATATCTGAAACATGAATTTGAGGAGTGTCCAGTTTGTGAAATTCATTGAACAATAGAGGGATAGCGAATTTTTCTTTACTTCCGAACACAGCATCTACACCATCAATGGAAGCTATTTCCTCCGGTTGCAGTTGAGCGTAGCAACCTGTAACTCCAACAAAAGCATTAGGTGATGTCCGCAGAGTGCGTCGGATGATTTTCCTGCATTCGGAATCGGCGTTTTCGGTAACGGTGCATGTATTGATAATCACGGCATCAGTTGGCTCGCCGAACTCAACAATTGAGTGTCCGGCTTTCTCAAATTGCTCACGAAGCGTTGAAGTTTCGGCATAATTGAGCTTGCAGCCAAGTGTGTAAAAAGAAATATTCATGGTGGAGATAACCTGAGTTTGCCGTAAATTTAGGACGTTATAACGAATTCAATGTACAAAAATAATCAATTTTAGCATGGAATTACCATGAAGCCCGAAGTAGCTACCGCACGATATGAATTTGAGACTCCAGTTACGGAAGAAATGGCTGCAACCCTAAACGGTCGGTTACTCCACCCTGTCTATTCCACATTCTGGATGGCCTACCACGCAGAAGTGGCAGCCCGCCTTACTATTGAACCATACTTTGAAGAAGGTGAGAATGCAGTCGGTGGAGTTGTAGAAGTAAAACACGAAGCAATGGCAGCAATAGGAGATACTGTACGAATCTCTGCTAGGGTTATAGAAATAAAAGGAAGAAAAATTGTGTGCGAAATCGAGGTTTTTTCAAAATCCCGCCGTATCGGATTTGGAAAGCAGGTTCAGATTACTATGGCAAATGAAGAAATCGAAAAGTTAGTAGCGGAAGCTCAGGCGAGAGTAGAATAAGATTATTAGAAGTCGTTTTCAGCTAAAACTATTATCTTATCTTCTTCAAAAAAAGTGACCAGTTTAGATTTTTCAGGATTGACAATAACACCCTGCTCCAGAGCATCTTCATCGAAACGGGAAAGTAGCCTGCACCCGAGGGCGATTTCTCCGCGGCGGCGGGCAGCTTCGATAACCGAGTAGAAATTAATTGGCTTGCGAAGCTCCACATAATCTGATGCTGGTTTTAGGTAAATTTCTGACCCCTCCGAACGGAACAAATCCTCGAAAACATTCGCAAGATCTTTATTTTCGGAGATTTGCGAAACCATAAGTGAATTAAGCTTGTCACTTACCACAAAATCGTCAGCACGGGTAATATTCACCAGTTCGCGGTTGCGGACATCCAACACCTGGCTCACCATTGTAAACGGATGCCCTGTACGGTCAGCAAGATCCCGTAAATGTAAAAGAGTAAATATGGTTCGTGCATCTGCCTCCTGTATCTTACGATTTTGGGAATAGCTTAGGATGATAATATGGTCGTAGGTATGGCAGTTGATCATGTCGAGCGTTCTTCGGCTGCTTGAATCTGCTTTTTTGAAAGTTACGATTAGGTTTTCCAAGCCCGTACATTCTTCGGCTATTGTTTGTTCTACTTCCAAAGAGTCGGCAACAATATGGACCTGCGAACCTTTTGAAACATAGTTATTCAGTTCGTGTATAATTGTAATTGCCTGTCTGTTCCACCCGAGAATTAACGTTCTTTCAGACTTACGTTCCTTCTTAGTAGATTCGCGTATTACCGTAGCGTCAATATACTGCTCCGGCTGAGCAACAATTGAAAGTTTAAGTTCATCTTCCGCACACAGGATAAGCACATCTCCGCGTTCGATTCGTGTTTCAAGAGGAGGGTTAAGCTGGCTTCGTCCGTCGGCAAATCTAATTCCGAGCGGAGTAGCCTGTTTGAATGCAAAAAGAGATTTCGAAAACGGCTTACCCACAAGCGAATTTTCTTCGTGAAAATATAGCTTATTCCGTTGAAAATCCAGTAATTCGTTAAAAACTACCGATAGCCCCGGTTGGCGGCATGTTTGCGCAATAATTTTTGCAATTACATCTTCAACAAGAATAATTGATACTTCATTTTTACCGACGAGGTGTGCTACTTCAAGGTTATTGGGGTCTCTGATACCGGCTACAATATGATACCGCTCCTGACGGCGATGCGGATTGTTGGTAATAGCAAGTATCATTTTAATCATTTGCGAATCGGAGTCGTCAGCTTCAGGAGGGAGTATGATGATAGATTTTGCGGTATGCGGATTAATTATTTCCAAATCCGAAAGGTCAATAGGATTTCCTCTTCTGCATACAATTTTAGTTTTGCCGGTATCGCCAAGTTTCATGCGGATTTCTTCTTCCATATCCACTTTGTCTTTTTCGGCTAAGATGGAAATGCAGGAATATTTTTTTCCGATATTGGCAGTAATTAATTCGGCAATGATGTAAAATATCTGAGGAGACCAACCAAGTACTATCGTATGATTTTCTTCAATAACAAGTGAGTGACCCCGCCGCAACTCATCCAATTTTTTGGAAATGCCGCTGTTGAGAACACCAATCAAAATACTAAGCAAAATCATACCGCCGATAGTTGCAATAAGCATCAGGACAATGTACTGCCATGTACCTGATTGAACGCTGATTACTCCTCCGTCAAGAGAATGAGTAAGTGTTGCCCAGAATAAATCGAAGAAATGATCGTGATGGAGGTCATTACCCACCCCTACATTCAGCAGGGTGGCAATGAGTGCAATTGCAGTTACAAAGAGGACAGATAAACAGAATAGACCAACTACCAACGTTACCACGCCTCGCGACATGATATTATCAAACTTATATCTGATATAGGTTCTCCAATTTACCCCGGGCATACGTCTTCCCTAGCTTTTAGTTCGCGAAATTGGTAAATTTGGAAAATGCAAAAAACCATGGCTTATTGATTGGGGGATTCCTCGTTGAGGGGTGCAGGCTTCGGTTCAATAACATTTCCATAAATATCATGAAAGAAGTCTTCATAACGTAAATTTCTTTTACGTTTGCGGATAGGCTCATTTTCCAGAGCAGGTTCAGCTATTGCATCTTTAGGCACAGTAATTTTTTGCGTTATTTTCTTAACTACATGCTGAGGCTCAGGTGTGCTGAGTTTGTACGAAGCCACACCAATTACAGCAGAAGCTATTAACGAAGAAGCCAACGACCAAACCCCAATTTTACCGGGAATATTCACAACGGTTGCCCCGATAGTCTTAGCGGTTGCAATCCCCGATACTGATTTACTTGCAGCAACAGCTGTTGTACTTGTTGCAGCAACTACCGCACTTGCGGCAAGACCTGCCATAAGGAATGCATACGTACCTGAGTGGTCGACTTTTTCAAGCTCTTCTTTGTCGGATATTACAGATTGCTTAATTATACGTTCTGCTTCAACCAAACGCTGTAAATCTTCATCTGATTCAAGTCGGTCAAGAAATTTCTTCTTTTCTCCTGTTGCCAACTTACCTGCAAGATACTCGTCGAGTAAAAGATGATTGCGAGTGTTCATAGTGGACTTGAAAGTTTTGTGATAATGTCACGTAATTTTGCTCTTGCACGGGATGCGCGGGTCCAAACTGCTCCGGGTGACAGTTCTAATATGGCTGCAATTTCATCAAATTTATAGCCGCAATACATATTAAGAACCAGCAATTCCCTGTCTTCAAATCGAAGAGCATCCAATGCAGAAAGAACAAGTTCTTCTGCAGATGTCATTCCGGGCATAATAGATGATGGTAAACTTTGCTCGGATACGCTGTCTAACCGTACCGTTCTTTTACGAGACTGCAATTGATTAAAACACAAGTTACGGGTTATCGTAAAAACAAAACCTCCTGGATTTACCAACTGCTTGGGCTTGGATCTGAGCGCGATGATTCTCTCCCAAACCTCCTGGCAAATATCTTCGGCTTGTTCTGTGCTGCTGAGAATTTTCGCTGCGTATAAAAAAATCGAACGGTTAAACTTTTTAAACATTACGATTGCAGCGGAGTCATCCCCTTGCATGAATCTCTGGAAAAGAGCGACATCTTCTGCATGATTCAACGCAGGAGCACTCTCTTGCGGTGTTTCGTGGAGAAGACCATACTCCGAAGAAGAAGGTGCTTCGGAAGATGTATAAGCGATGTTAGACATACGATATTTTGACGTGTGAAGTCGGTGTAAGGACAAACAATAGATTCCTAACCTTACATCTTCTTCAAAAATAAAAAAAAAAATAACAATTACAAACTATTGATTATCAATTTGTGCTTTTTGTAGGCGACCTGAATAATCAACATATACAGTTTTCCATTCTGTAAAGATTTCAAAAGCAGTCCAACCGCCTTCGCGATGACCGTTTCCTGTGCCTTTTATTCCACCGAAAGGCATGTGCGCTTCCGCTCCGATTGTAGGTGCATTTATGTATGTAATCCCAGCTTCAATATCTCTTATTGCCTGAAAAGCAGCATCAACATTTGCTGTGTAGATTGAGGACGAAAGACCGTAATCACAAGTATTTGCAAGCTCTATTGCGTTTTCCAGCGACGTTGCTTTGCTTACCGACAGCACTGGACCAAATATCTCCTCCATAAAAATTCTCATTGTAGGAAGAACATCGATAAAGATGGTCGGTTTGAAGAAATTCCCATGAGCTAAATCCCCGTTTGTATCGCGGTCACCACCTAATACACAGAGTGCACCTTCCTCACGACCGATTGCAACATAATTTTGGATTTTTGATAATTGTCTTTCGTTTATCACGGGTCCTACTTGGGTAGAATCATCCAAACCGCTTCCGAGCTTTAACTTCGTTGCTTTTGAAATAAGACGGTTGATAAATTCATCGTATATAGCTTCGTGAAGTATTAATCGGGAAGTTGCGGTGCAACGCTGACCTGTTGTTCCGAATGCTCCCCACAAAACACCCTCTAAAGCCAAATCTATATTTGCATCATCCATAACGATTTGTGCGTTTTTACCACCCATTTCGAGTGAGCATTTTTTGTTCATCGCTCCGCAGATGGATGCAATGTGCTTACCTGTTGCCGTAGAACCTGTAAAACCAATCAAAGAAACATCAGGATGTTCCACAAGTGCCGCACCTGCCGCTGCCTTACCGTGAACCACATTAAATACTCCGGCCGGAAGCCCTGCTTCCTCAAGAATTTCTGCAAATATCTGTGCAGAATGCGGTGAATCGTCCGAAGGTTTAAATACTACGGTATTTCCGCATACAAGTGCAGGAATTATTTTCCACGACGGAACCGCAATCGGGAAATTCCATGCAGTAATCACTCCGCAAACTCCAATTGGAGTTCTAAATGAAAGATTCATCTTATTATGCATTTCACTTGGCACTGTGTATCCGAACAAACGACGCCCTTCAGTAGCCGCATAATAGCATGTATCAATTGCCTCCTGTACATCGCCGCGAGTTTCAAACACGGGCTTACCCATTTCGCGTGTCATGATTCTTGACAATTCTTCCTTCCGACGCTCGAAAATATCACCAGCTTTGCGGAGAATATCCCCGCGCTTCGGTGCAGGTGTCAATCTCCATGCATTGAACGCTGCCTTTGCGGTTGCCACAGCCCTGTCTATATCAGATTTATCGGACAAAGGGAATGTCCCGATAACATCATTGGAATTTGCCGGATTGATATTCTGAAATGTTGTTCCGCTTGTAGCCGAAACACCTTTACCGTCAATAAAATTTAAGAATTCTTGCATATGTTTTTGATTATAAATTCAACAAAAGAAAAAAGGGAATTATGTTACAATTCTAAAGCTATTTCCCGCGCAAAAATACGGACAAAAATCGAGATGAGTTTAGTGCGTTGTTCAAACCTTGAAGGTTTTCGAAAACCTTCAAGGTTTCGGCCACTGTAATGAAAAAAGGATACTAAAATCTACTTTATCACCTTTATACACTCCTTTTCACCTTTCGCTCTTATACATTACTGTTTACACTTAATTTCTTTGTATCATCAATTACCTCCTATTTCCCGTAAATACATTATTTTTGCCGTGTACATAGCTTTCCCGACTAACCAAAAAAATCTATCAT
>CALMMI010000614.1 GCA_937868245.1 uncultured Ignavibacteria bacterium
CTAGAAATGTACCTGCTCCGGCAGGTTCTGAAATTTGTTGCAATTGAGAATAATTACTGCTTATCATTGTTCCGATATTTACTCCCGCAGTAATAAATAACTTTTCAAATAGGCGAAGTGAGAGTGTTGGCTCGATTGAAACAGTAGAAAAGGTACCATCCAATTTATGGTCGAATGCACCTTTTTGTCCAACTCCGTTCACAATTATATTTTCAATAGGCTCGCGGGTGGTCATCGAGAAAGGTTGCTGAAGGTAGGTGAGCCTTGTTCCGAAAAGCAGGTTCTCTAAGAGTGGAGATTCTACAAAGAGTCCTGTTCCAAATCCAATACTAGTTCCCCCGGTAAAACCTGAGCAACAACTTTGAGTTTTAGGCAGCCATTTGAAATCGGCAGAGTGCGAAGTAACAAGCGCATGACCGAAAAGTCCATACCGCGACCGAAGGGTATCCTGTGCGGATGCAGAGAAGATGGAAGAAATCAAAAGGATGAAGCAAACCGTTCGTAGTATCAACGTAGTACCTCGATAGAAGTAGTCCTTCGTTCAGTGGGTGTTTGGAGTATGAGAATATATTTTCCGCTACTGATATTCGATAAATCCAACGATATTATTTTCGATGAAGGTTCAATAATTCCGTTGATGTACGTGCGTACTTTTTGACCTTGCATTGTGTATAACTCCAGAGTGGTGAGACCGCTTTCGGTTGTCTCGAGTTCAATCTCGGTATATTCATGAGCAGGGTTAGGATGCGTTACGGAAAGTGTAATCACACCATTTGGATTCAAAAGCCGTGAGCCGTCAGCCGGACATATTCCCAATAACCGAAAACGACCGTTTTGACGTGAAAACTGTCCAACACCGCCGATTGCTTCGATTGTGTCGAGTCTAATTGCCGAAATGGAGTCATTACCAAGAGCTGCACGGAAATCTAATTGAATCAGGTTGTTATTTCCATCTATCGGTTGATTGGGTAAATCCAGTTCAATGATTCGTTTATCACCTTGAACTACTCCACGAGGTGTCGCTCCAAAAGGCTCAAGCATCGTTGAATTTACGGATACTGTTACACGGAATTTTTCAATGCCGGATTCGATTATATCTGAAGGCGCATTCAGCTTAATTGGAATACTGACAACCTCCCCGGCATTTGCTTCTGCGCTTCCTATACTGAAAATTGCAAAAGCATTTGGTTTGGCAATTTTGAATCCTTCACCTGCCAGCCCCATTTCAATCGGTAATACTGCTTTATCAAAATTAAACCGTAAGCGTCCTGTTTTCTTTATATCTACACTTGGAGTAAATCTAAAATCGAGAAACAGTGTATCGTTCGGATTCAGAGTTTTGGGTGTTGGATTGTTTAGAATTGTAAAATCCAACTCGGAAGGCAGTACATTTTGAATATCGGTAACAGTTACTGCAATGTTTCCGATGTTCTTTACAGTTAGTGTGTTAATTGTATCTTTTGATTTTCCTACTTCTACTCTGCCAAAGTCAATTGAACTCGAAAGAAGTTGCAACACAGGCACGTTGTTCACACCTTCACCTGTAATTTCTACCTCGACAGGGATAACAGCACCTTGATATGTAAATCGAATCATATTGCTCTTTAACCCGATTTCTTTTGGGATAAACAGGATGTCCAAACGGATAGTATCATTCGGGTTGAGGAGTTTCGGTGCCGGGTTAGAGAGTAATGTAAATGAGGTTTCACTTGAGTTTTGTAATTGTATATCGGTAATGGTGATAGCAACATTTCCGTCGTTTTTGATTGTTACCGCTTGCATTGTGTCCTTAACCGATCCCATAAACACTTTACCGAAATCAATAGATTTATTGATTACTTTTACAGAAACGAAGTTTTCAGGTATTCCTTCTCCTGTTAAAATTATTTCTGGAATCGGACCCTGACCTTTATAATCGAACAACAATCGTTCACTTCTTGCGCCCAGAGCACTTGGAGTAAAACGCAAGTCCATACGTGCGGAATCTTTAGGATTAACAACGAACGTACCGCCACCTGATAGAGTAGTAAACTCGGTCGTATTGGAATTATAATACCGAACATTATTAATTATAAGCTGCATTGTGCCGCTGTTTTTAATAGTAACTGCCTGTGTTGTATCTTTGTTTTTACCCAGAACAACCCTGCCAAAATCAATCGTTTTATTTACAATTTCTAGTTTGGGTGCTACACCTTCTCCAAATAATCCAACTGTTGCAGGAGAACCTACGCCATTATAATCGAACAATAATGTTCCGCTTGTTCTGCCTTCAATACTTGGTGTAAACTTCAAATCCATTTGTTTAACAGAATCCGGCATAAGAACAAAACTTCCACCACCAGATATTGTTGAAAAATCTTTGTCGTTTGGTGTACCGTGGCGTGTACCTGTAATTGTAACGGGTGTTTTGCTGATATTCTTAATTGTAAAAGCTTTTAGAGTATCCTTTTAAGTATTTACTTCAAAAGCTCCAAAATTTATAGTGCCGTTAACAACTTTAATTTGTTGTAT
>CALMMI010000615.1 GCA_937868245.1 uncultured Ignavibacteria bacterium
TTGAATAAAGCTGCTGCTACGTATGGGGAGACTTTTGTGATTTTGGGTAAAGCTAATAGGATTAATAATAGAACAAGCGTTGTGAATAATCCCTGCTCGAAACCGTATTCCCCTGCGAATAACCATCTGATATTTTCTGGAATATTTTTGAACACAAATGGAACATATGTTTTGTTATCAGCATACATGACAGTATTTGTGATAATAACTACACTTGCCCAAACTCCTTGAAATGCAATTGGCATCCAAAACGATCGTGTTAAGGCAAACATTGTACAGAGAGCAATCCCAAGCAGAAGAATATTAATAAATGAAGGGCAATTCATCCCAACATTTTGCAAGTGAGCACTTGCAAAAAACAAACTTGATAGAATCAGTCCAATTGCTTTTCCAAAACGATGTTCTACTCCTCTGAAAAATATTCCACAAAAATAAATTGCCTTGATAATAGCAAAACTAATGCTAGGGATGATTAACTCACTATCAAAATATGATAGAAAAATATTTGCCCCTGCAAATGTAGCAACTATAAAAATGAGACACACTGCAAGGAAAGCTAATAATAAACCTCTGAGAATATCCTGAACACCAAAGCGGTTAAATTGAAACCCTAATGTCAGTAAATTTCCATCTTTTCTTAAATATTCAACAAATGAAATTACAACTAGCGGAAATCCTACCAAGGAAAACGAAATTAAGAAAATACTAAAAAACGAATTATGTTTAGGATTACAAAGGTAGATGCAATAAATTATTACTATTATTACTCCCAAAGGCACCACTATCCTCAGCCACCAAATCGAAGCAAAGTAAGCAACCTTATCCTTAACTGTTACTTCACCCTTTTGATTATCCATGCATTTCCGGACTTTTCAAATCCAATATGTGGATAATATTCTGCTGCCTCAGGAGCTGCCAGAAGCAGTAACATGGATTGTTCTCCTATTTCTTTTTGAACCTGATTGATAAGTTGTTGCCCTATCCCCTTTCGCTGGTAATCTTTATCAACGGCAAGGTCGGAAAGATAACAACAATACGAAAAATCCGTTAAAGCTCGGGCAATACCTATCAGTTTTCCTACGTGGTTTCTTGCCGTGATAATCAGATTAGCATTAGTAATCATCGTTGATATTCGCTCCAAATCATCCACTGGACGACGAATACCCGAAGCTCTAAAGACTTCAGCCACTTCTTCCGCTGTTGGAGATTGTTCACGCTGGCAATGTATCATTTTTCTCTGTAGTAAGAGTTGCAATATGCTCTAAAATATGTTCTTTCATCAGATTTTCCACTTCCTCGTGAGCTGTGCCTTTAATCATTATCGCAAGCTGAGGGCAATATGAGGCATAATTTGCACCGTTATCGTATCTGCGAATAAGAATTTCGTAATCGTTAGGATTTGTGCTTTGAGTGTCTGACATTATTAATTCCTGAAAAATAAAAAATAGATGAATGGCTGCAAAATTACAGTAAATTTTCCTTAATTTGCCGTTTGAGACTTCGTTCGCTGCTAATTTTCTTGGGTTGAGACGAAACTATTTGAAATTTAGCGGGTATTATATGTATTTGCAGTTCACATTATGAATATTTAGACTGCTTATCTCAGAATCTAACAATATAGTACATAAAACTATGAAATTTAAACATTTGTTGCTTGTTATTCTCATTATTCTTCAAGGAACTTTTATGGCTGATGCTGCTACTCCCGAACCCGACAAATCAAAAGATCAATCCGACTCCCCCGCTGCAATTGTTGCAGCCCCAACAATAACAAAACACACCCTTTCCATAAACGGTAAAGCAATCAATTACACTGCAACAACCGGTTATATGAAAATTAGTGATGAAGACGGTAAACACAAGGCTAACATATTCTACATAGCCTACACAAAAGACGGTGAAAAGGCTGCTACACGTCCCATAACCTACACCTTTAACGGTGGTCCGGGGTCATCGTCTGTATGGCTTCACCTAGGTGCATTAGGACCAAAACGAGTGTTACTTGCAGACGATGGCAATGCCCTCCCTCCACCCTTCAAGGTAGTTGATAACGAATATTCCTGGTTGGATTTTACCGATTTGGTATTTATCGACCCTGTGGGTACTGGGTATAGTCGCCCGGCAAAAGATGAGAAACCTGAACAATTCCATGGTATAGACGAGGATGTTGCCTCGGTTGGTGATTTCATCCGCCGTTATACTACTCAGTACAAACGCTGGTTATCTCCAAAATTTCTTGCAGGGGAAAGTTATGGTACAACCCGTGCGGCAGGACTTTCCGGTTATTTACAGCAATCTTATGGAATGACACTTAACGGAATAGTTTTGATTTCAACAGTACTTCAATTCCAAACATTGCGATTTGGTCCGGGTAATGATATGCCGTATTGGCTATATTTGCCTGCTTATACTGCTACATCATGGTATCACAAGAAGTTATCTGCAGATTTACAGGCAAACCTCAAAAAAACTGTGGATGAAGTCCGTGCATGGTCAACAAACGAGTATTTGCTTGCATTAACAAAAGGTGATGCACTCTCAGCAATAGAAAAATCATCAATTGCAGAGAAAATGGCAAAATACACCGGTTTGAGTAAAGAGTATATTCTTAATTGTAATCTACGTTTGGATATTCAACGTTTCACAAAAGAGCTGATGCGTTCTGAACGCCGTACAGTAGGACGGCTGGATAGCCGCTTTATGGGCATAGACTACGATTCAGCAGGAGAAGCACCGGATTATGATCCTAGCTATGATCCGGTAATTTTAGGACCTTTTACAGCAGCGATGAACGATTATGTAAGAACCACCTTAGAATACGAAAATGATTTACCGTATGAAATCCTAACTGGGAAAGTCCATCCATGGAATTGGGGTACAGGCGAAAGAGGTTATCCAAATGTAGCGGAAACTTTACGTGAGGCAATGAGCAAGAACCATAACCTTAAAGTATTTGTGGCAAACGGTTATTTCGACCTCGCAACTCCATTTTCCGCAACTGAATATACTATGAATCATTTAGGTTTGGAAGCCCCGCTCCATGATAACATCCACATGGAATATTACGAATCGGGTCACATGATGTATATTCACAAGGAATCTCTCGTTAAATTCACTAAGGATGTAGCAAAATTCCTTACGTCATCCATTTCCAAATAATTGATTTTGTTCTTAATTAAGCAATAAAATATGGCTCTACTCCGTGCCACAGCTATCGTAAAATCATATTCTCTTCAATCGCATAACGATACCCCGGTATTACGAAATATTTCCGTTGAAATTCAAAAAGGTGAATTTGTTGCTTTGGTTGGACCTTCTGGTGCAGGCAAAAGTACTTTATTGCATATTCTGGGACTCTTGGATGAACCCGATTCCGGTGAAATCACCTGGAGTTTCTCTGATAAGGAGTATAAAAATAAAAATCTCTCCTCAGAGCAATCAGCAAATGTGCGTAATAAAAATGTTGGGTTTATTTTTCAATTCCACCATTTGCTTCCGGAATTTACAGCATTGGAAAACGTAATGATGCCGGCTCTGATAGCAGGAGAAACATTTGCGCAATCCAATGTTCGGGCAAAAGGATTGATGGAAAAGGTTGGACTTTCGCATAGAGCAAACCACAAACCTTCGGAGCTTTCCGGCGGTGAGCAGCAACGAATTGCGATAGCCCGCGCTCTTGTGAATTCCCCTCAACTTGTAATAGCTGATGAACCGACAGGAAATCTTGATACTGCCAATGCAGAAGCTGTTTTAAAGATTATTCAGGATATTCGGCGCGAATTTTCACTTACGTTCGTCGTAGCAACCCATAGTACAGAAGTTGCAGGACTTGCCGAGAGGGTTCTTACTATGAGGGACGGGGTGATAATTTGAAGTATGAGATAGTATAATTATATGACAACAACCGATAAATACATAAATCCGTTTACCGACTTTGGATTCAAAAAGTTGTTTGGAACCGAGGCAAATAAGGACTTGCTCATAGATTTCTTGAATGAACTCATAAAAGAGCAAGGAAAAATAACCGATTTAACATATCTTAAAAATGAACATATCGGTCGTTCAGAATTTGACCGACGGGCAATTTTTGATATCTACTGTGAAAATGAAAGGGGCGAAAAGTTCATAGTTGAGATGCAAAAGGCAAAGCAAAATTATTTTAAGGATAGAAGTTTGTATTATGCAACATTCCCTATTCGTGATCAAGCAATGTCAGGCTCGTGGAGTTTTGAATTAAAAGCAGTTTATACAGTAGGAATACTCGATTTTGTTTTTGATGAAGATGCTTTGGATAATGATTACTATCATTATGAAGTAAAGTTGATGGAAACTACAAAAAAGGAAGTATTCTATGATAAACTCACGTTCATTTATTTAGAATTACCTAAGTTCTCAAAAACTGAAGAACAATTAGAAACCCATTTTGATAAATGGCTTTACCTCTTAAAGAATCTACGTAATTTGGAAAGGAGACCGGTAAAATT
>CALMMI010000616.1 GCA_937868245.1 uncultured Ignavibacteria bacterium
AATACAGCAAGCCCTCATTTATTGCCTTTTCACTGCTGAATATTCGGTTTCCCCACGCCTTTGGAACCCATAATGGCAATTCTCTATATGGCTCAACTTCATGTTCCAAAAGAAATTCCTCACTCACTTTTACAAATTCATACTCCCCTGCCCTTTTTCTTTTTATACATGCTTTTAGAACATTTCCAAATGTAACATTCGCGTCCCCGTCTGCATTATATATTCCTGTAGTTTTCTTCTCTACCATATCTGTAATCCATTCTGCCAAATCACGTACATCAATAAATTGGCATTCCTGATCGGAAGCATCAGGTACCAGTACTTTTCCTCCAGTCGAAGCACGGTTTACCCAATAACTGAACCTGCCGCTCCAATCATTTGCACCTACGATAAGTCCGGGACGTATAATAAGCACCCTTCCCGGCATTGCATCCTCGGCTGCCTGTTCGCAAAGATACTTTAGCCCTCCATACGTTTCGGAAGTTATTTCCTCTGTTTTTATATCACTAAGTTTAATAACAGAAGAGGTTTCGTCCATTATACCTTCATTATCCTGATAGACCGACACCGACGAGATAAATATATAACGGTCAACATTAGGAGCAAGTAATTGTGCTGACATCCCCACAATTCGCGGAACGTAGCCGCAAGTGTCAATCACAGCATCCCATTTCCTACCTACGAGCGCGGACAAATCTCCGTCTCTGTTGCCGTGTAATTTTTCAATTTGTTGCAAATCATCCGCAATATGTACACCGCGGTTAAAAAGTGTTACCGTGTGTCCGCGTTCTTGCAAAGCAGACACTAGATGCCGCCCGAGAAAGATAGTTCCCCCTAAAATCAACACATTCATACTTTTCTGCCTTTCAATCAAAAAACATGAAAATAACAATTTGACCGTCCAAACGTAGCAAGTAATCACAAAGTTTCATTTCGGTTAATTTTAATTTTATTTCAATGAAAACAATTCTTATATTTCCGCTCCTTTGTATCATGCTGCTCGCTTGCAGTGCAGACGAGCCACATTCAATTCCATCAAAGAAAAGTAAACAGATGAATACTAATGCTCAAACAGATACTGCAACATTTGGTGCAGGTTGCTTTTGGTGTGTAGAAGCCGTATTTCAAAATTTAGAGGGTGTTCAATCTGTAACTTCGGGATACTCGGGCGGCAGTGTCTCAAATCCATCGTATAAAGAAGTATGCAACGGCACTACCGGACATGCAGAAGTATGCCAAATTGTGTACAATCCTCAAAAGATTAGTTTTGAAACACTACTAGAAGCATTTTGGGGTACTCATGACCCAACAACATTAAACCGCCAAGGAAATGATGTAGGAACACAATATCGCTCTTCAATCTTCTATCACAGCGATGAACAGAAAAAAACTGCTGAAGAGTACAAAGCCCAGCTAAATAAATCGGGTGCATGGGATAAACCACTTGTTACTGAAATAGTTAAATTCGAGAAATTCTATCCGGCAGAGGACTACCATCAAAACTATTTTAATGAAAACGGGCAGCAATC
>CALMMI010000617.1 GCA_937868245.1 uncultured Ignavibacteria bacterium
CAGTATATGAACCTGTATTCTTCACTGTTATTTTTTGAGAAGTTTCTCCGGTTGACCAACTATATTTTGAAAAAACTCCTGCATCCAAAACTACACTTTCGCCTTCACAAAGGTTTGTTTTACCTTCGGCATTTACCGTGAATGTAAGTGATGAACTTACTGCAACTTTCATGGTATTATCTTTTGTACAATTTAATGAGGTTACAACAACTGTTACTGACCCGTTTCCGGCTGTTAACCAGTTAACTCTAACTGATGATGTGCCTTGCCCGGTAACGATTACACCTTCGGGTGATACTTCCCACTTGTAGATATTATCTTTATCATACTGCACTGAATAGTCCAGCGGTGTGTTCAAACAGGCAGCAATCTGCCCCGTTAAAACAACATTAGGAGGTGTACCTACACTCACTTTTACTACATTTGAACTTCCCTTGCAGCCTCCGGGGTCTTGGACTTCAACTGAATAATCCCCTGCTACTCTCACAGTAATCTGTTGTGATGTTTCCCCGTTCGACCATTTATAACTTGAGTATCCTGCTCCTGCATCCAAAACTACACTATCGCCAGAACATAGATTGAGGCTTCCTATTACATCAAGTTTAGAACTCAGTTCCTTACTTACATTAACAAGGTACGATGTATCTTTTGTACAATGCGAAACGAGGTCCTTCTCTGTTAACGTAATCAATCCTGGTCCGATACCAGTCCAACTCACTTTTATTTTATTGGTTCCGTCACCGGCAGTGATTATCCCGTTGAGAGAAATGCTCCATGTATATTCGCGGTTAGGGTTTGGAAGAACAGAATATTCAAGTCCTGCGGAATTTACACATGCTGCGTTTTGTCCTTGAATAATAGGATTTGGCGATGGCAAAATTGTTACCTTTACAGGTGTACGTTTCGTACTTGTACAGTTTGTTGAAGTATCTAAGGATTCAAGGTAATATGTTGTGGTTGTTAGCAATTTAGGAGTGGTAAATTTTTGACCGATTTGTAAAAGCCGCCCACCTGTTAGTGAATCATACCATTGGAAATTTACATCAGACGGGAAATTTGCTGAAAGTTGAACAGAGTTATTTGCACAAATTGAAGCATTATCAGCAGTAGGTGCTGCAGGAGGCGGCACTACATTTACGCGAATCTCTTTTCGCTCGCTTGTACATTTGGTTGCGGTATCTAATGATTCAGCATATAAGACGATTGAATTTTTCAACGGAGCTGTTGTGTATGTGTTTCCACTGCCGACGGGTGTAGTAGCATCCAGTGCATCATACCATACAACAATAGTACCGTCATTAGAAGTAGCGGATAGTTTTAGCGAAGTACCTACACAAGCTTTTCTTTCGGCATTTGTGCTGACAGTAGGTAAAGGCTTTGTTTTTACAACGTAGGTAACAGTTTTTGTACAGTTATCATCTGTAACTGTAAAGGAGTATATACTTTGCTCAGTTGGGGTTACAATTACTGAATCTGCTGTGCTTATCGTTGTGCCTTTGGCAAGATCAACCCAGTTATATGTTACTGTTCCCAAACCGGTTGATTTGTTAATTAATGTAAGTGGTTTTCCGGGGCAAACCAATGTGTCCTTAGCTTCCCCAATTTCGACGCTGCATGTATTTATCACATATACAAATCCATCACTATTTCCATTGAAGGAAGGGTATTTTGTTTTAGGTGTGGTTTTCAGGTCAGAAGATTGTGTAAAGCCTGTTGCATAAACATTATATACATTACTCACATATATGCTCTTTATCTCATCATACGTTCCACCTCCTACAAACGCTGAATATTGGCAGAGATTACCATTTCCACTTAGCTGAATAATGAAACCCTCAGAACTTGAATGATAACCAAAATCATTTATTTTGCCCGTTGGGAAGTCCGGTGATTGTGTTACCCCAGCAACTACAACAGAACCTGTATTGTCATAATATTTAACAGCATATGCATACTCAACCGGACCGTTGCCTCCTAGGTAGGACGAATAGTACAAACCGCCGGTGGTACCCAATCTCATCACAAATCCTTCCCTGCCTCCTTCAAAGGTTTTATCGAAAACTGTAGGGTTAAAATCAGTAGAAGATTCGGTATATCCGCATATCACTGCAATTCCTTGTCTGTCTACATCAACACTAAACACTTCATCTCCCTTGCTTCCCCCTATTAAAGTTGAGTAATCGAGAGATTCACCGTTGACACCCAATTTTACAAAAAAACCGTCAGTATAGAAACGATCTGAATTTGTTTGCCTGATTGCTGTTGTTGTGGTCTTAAAGAAGTGATTGCTTGGAGTTGCAGCTAAATTTTCTGTAGGAAATGTTGTTGTTTGTGAACTGCCTACAACTATCGGATGATTATCCCTATCTAACGCCACTCCGTAACATTTATCATTTGCTGAATCTACCCCCAGGAAGGTAGAAAATATCTTACCCGAACCGCTTTCATTTATCTTAACTACAAACCCGTCCAATCGAGCTTGCCCGTTTACTTCTCTCAGTACACGAGGTGTATTTCCCACTGTTATCGGAAAATCCTGAGAAGCAGTCGTACCTACCACAATTGCTTCGTTCGTAAAGGGTACAA
>CALMMI010000618.1 GCA_937868245.1 uncultured Ignavibacteria bacterium
GCATACTGCCCCGGTTGTTATGAAATCCCTCTTGTTGCGAAAAGGTTGGCAGCATCCGGTAAATATACAGCTGTAATTACACTTGGAGCAGTTATCCGTGGCTCTACACCTCATTTTGATTATGTAGCTTCCGAGGTATCCAAAGGAGTTGCAACAGTTTCAATGGAAACAGGTGTTCCTTGCATCTTTGGAGTACTCACAACCGATTCAATCGAACAAGCTGTTGAGCGTGCAGGAACTAAAGCAGGAAACAAGGGATTTGATGCTATGATGGCAGCAATGGAAATGACCTCGCTATTCGAAAAGATATAAACATTCCATATTCTATTACGTAAAAGAGGAAACTATCGAATGATAGTTTCCTCTTTTTATGTGTCCACTTTTTAAAGATCAACGACCCACCACCAACGGTTTTACCAAAAACCTACCTGCCGAACGGACACTTACAAAATACAAACCGCTTGGTAATGAAGTAACATCCACATCTGCCCTACCATTCATATCATGGGAACCTAATACCTCAACTCCTACACTATTCAATACACGGTACGATGCAAAACCTTCCGGGTTTACAATTGTGAAACTTGAAAGGGCCGGGTTAGGGAAAACACTAATCTCTTTTGGGTCTTCAGGTTTATCACCGCCACGGACTGATGTAAAATACTTTGGCAATCCATTTTCATTAAAAACTCCCCAGAACTTCCTTCCGGAAAACCAAATATTATCATCACGGTCAATACATTTCACTCCGATAAAATTATCGGGCAACAATGAGTTTAACTTTGTGTAAGCAGTCCAAACCGTATCGTTGAATTTTACCATTCCTGATTGCCCCGAACCAAGCCATTTATTTCCTTTTTTATCAATAAAGATAGAGTTTACATAATTTGTTGTATCGATCATACTGTTTGTTCTATCATACAGTTTCCAGTTTACCCCGTCAAACCTTGCCAGACCTACCATGCGGTTAGGTATTGCCTGATCATCGATAAATACACCTTTAGGGCTTAAACCCAACCATAGAGTACCATTTTTTTCGACTGCCATATTGTGTACAAAAGCTGCCGGCATTGCTGAGTTTTCAGGTGTTAATCGGGTCCATGTGGTTCCGTCGTATTTTACTAAACCGTCCCGAGTGCCTATCCATACTATTGAATCAGCTATCCTAATGCAGGTAATCTGTTCCTTGTTAAGTAAAGAATTTGTAGAATCGAACACTGTCCATACAGTTCCGACTAACCGGGCAAGCCCGTATCGTGTACCTATCCACAAAGCACTCTTGTTAAATACTGTGTCGATAGCCATTTCCATGATTCTATCGTCTGGGATCGGGGAGTTTTCTTTGTTAAATATAGTTTGATTTTTGCCGTCGAGGCTATATCTCACAAGACCGTCCCGATAGGATGGTATCCATATTTTGTTATTCTTTACATCAAATACAGGCGGTACAAATGTGATATTAAAATTAGAGATATCCCTGCTGCTCCATTGTTCGGCATATATACCGGCAGCAACTTTACGAAACCTGTAATCGAATGTTGAATACCAATAACTTCCATTTCCATCCTGCGTAATAAAATACGGGATGCCCGGTGAATCCTCAGTCTTGTAGGGCAATAAAAGCCAATTCGAATCCACAGAGGGTTTAGTACCTACAATTTTTACATAACAGTAGCCTATGGTAGAAAGTTCTGCCTTATTGGTTGCAGTAAGTGTAAACCGATACACTCCTCCCTTTGAATAGTTCTCAGTTGTAGTTACTGTCAATTTTGACAAATATGGAGCATTAATCGTCGCAGGAGCCAAACTTATCGTTGAATACTGAAGTTGATTCTCATTGGGTGTTACCGATAGAAATACTGACGCATCAAAATCTTTTGGAACTGTAACGTTAATATTGAAAACGGCAGTTTCACCAGTTTTAAGTGTGATTGTATCTTTATCCGTTTTGAGAAAGAAGTCCTGCTGTTGACTGTGTACGTTGGGTAGGGATAAGCAGCTGATTACTGCTGCAAGTGCTAAGGTAAGCAGATTTTTCATAGTGTTTCCTTGATGAAAAAAGTGAGTATAGTAAAATGAATTTTACAAACAAGTGAAGTGAGTATTGTGAATTACACTAAAATAATAAATTACATTTAAATTTTTGATATAAATTCCTACTACTAATATATAATTTATTACTACTATACGAATGTTACGATGCTCTTCCACATTGTGATTTGAATACAATCTAATAAAAATGCCCCGACTATTTGAAAAACAGTCAGGGCATTTTTATATTTTTACAATTACACAGATAACTCAGTATATTCCTATTTCTTTATTTTTTCTTTCATCCACCGTGCAATATCCTCTACCACTTCTTTTTCTACATGGCTTGGTGTTCTGTACTCGTCGGGTCTGGCCTTTCCTTTACCACTCACAAAAATATGATTTAGATTTGGGTACGACTTAAATTCATAAAGAGGACCTGACTTTAATGTCTTTTTCCAAACCTCGAAATCTTCCATCGTCACCTCGTAGCCCCGCTCACCTTGCAATACCAAAATTGGCTTTTTGAGTTTTAGTGCAGCTTCTGCAGGATTGTATCCCTTTAAACCGAGCCAATATTCGGCAGGTACTTGCAGCGGCAAAGAATCTGCAGGAGTTGCAGGAGAAAGTACTGGGGACTTCACGTTTTGTACCATTCTCTTTAGTTTTTTAATAATTTTTGTTCGGTCATTATTAACAACTCCGTCAATCGAATACACATACTCAACTTCCTCTACAATGTTATCCTCAAGAGGTCTGGCGTTCCCGCCCATTATAATCAATCCAACAACAGTTGTATCTAATTTTGCTACCTTTGGTGCAAGCATTCCACCTAACCCATGCCCTAGAATAAAAATTTGATCCTTACGCACTTCCCTGAACGATTCTAGAACTTTCAAGGCAGCAAGAGCATCATCAGTTACTTCAAATTCTGTTGTTAGGATTGGTCTGTCTTTCACTATTTTCTTTGAGTGAAATTTTGTCCGTTTATCAAAGCGCAGAACGGCAAATCCTTTCGAGGCAAGTCCCCAAGCCAAATCCTTAAATGGTTTATTAGAAAAAAGTGTTTCATCCATATCCATCGGACCTGACCCTGCCAAAAGAACTACGGCAGGATATTTACCCGGAAAAGCCGGTAATGTGATATGTCCGGGAACAGCCCATTCACCTTTGCCTACCATTATATCTGTTTCGCGAACAGAATCTCCGATTACATACTCAGGGAATCGATATGCTTTTGGAACAGGCGGAGGGGTTTTCTCTACATATAATCCGTTTATTTGATTTGCGTTGGTAAATACTATATGAAAATCCCAATGTCCTTTTTTACAGAGATACGTAATTATAATACCTTGTGCGGTGTCATTGGCGGCATCCCTAATTCCTTTTTGTTCAACTATTGAACCTGCTTCATCTTTAAAATATGACCAGAATTTTTTTAGAG
>CALMMI010000619.1 GCA_937868245.1 uncultured Ignavibacteria bacterium
TCTTCTCGTTTTAGTTACGTTCGGTGGTTTTGCAGTTTCGACAGCATCAGAAAGCTCAAACTTGGTTGACGAAGCGTGGAAAGCATGGGAGCAAAACGACCACACACTGGTAGAGCAGAAATTTCAGGCAGCAATTAAAGCAGACCCTAAAAATACACGCGCATACATTGGGCTTGCATTCCTTTATGAGATACAGCGTAAAGAAAAACAATCGTGGGAAACTTTTAAAAATGTCCTTACCTCTGAACAAGACCCAACTCCATACCTTTATGCTCAGTGGGTAACTGCAAAAATCAGCTTAGGACAACAGACAAATCCAAGCATTCAGGAAATGATGGAATCTGTTTCAAAAAAAGGGGATAAGGATGGAATCCTTAAGGCAATGGCTCACGAAGTCCTGGGGAATATTTATCAAAGGAAAGGACAGTTAGATAAAGCAAAAGAACATTATAAAGCAATTGGAGCTTTTGAGAACTGGGCAATCATTGGTCCGTTCGAGAATATTTCTGCAAGCGGGTTTAATACAGTTTACCCTCCTGAAGTTGAATTTGAAATGAATAAGGAGTATTTGGGTAAAAATAATGTTCCTACAGAATGGTTTATTCCTCCGGTTATCAAATTAGATAAGTGGCTTGATTTTCAAGCATATTTTGGTGAACGTCAATCAATCCTATATGCAAACACATTTGTTTTCTCTCCTAAAAAGCAAACAGTTAGTGTTCGTATCGGTACTTCCGGCTCAATCAAAGCTTTTCTGAACGACTACGAAATCATCCGTGATTCTCTGGAAACAAATAACGATTTCGATACCTATATAGTAGAAACAGAACTCCAAGAGGGATGGAACAGATTACTTGTAAAAGTAGGCAGCTCCGAACTTGAGCGGTGTAATTTCCTTGCGCGTATAACCGATTCACATGGTGAGCAGATACCTGGGTTAAAGTCAACAAACGAACCGCAGCAATACAAGAAAGTTACTTCCGCCAAAGTCCAGGTTATTCCTTTATATGCCTTGGAATTCTTCAAAAAGAAAATTAGCGAGAATCCTACGCATATTGAAAATTACATTATGCTGGCTGACTGCTATTTACGTAACGATCAAGCAATTGAAGCTGAGTTAATATTACGAAAAGCACAGAAACTATCACCTAATTGCGGTCTGATTTATAAATATTTTCTTGATGCATACTCACGAGGTCGTAAACGTGACGAACTGATAACAACATTTGAAAAAATGGTAGCATTAGGAAGAGACTTGATTGATGCGCTTCAATATAAGTATGCACAGTATCTTGAAAATGAAGACTATGACCATGCTGAGGAAGTGCTCAATAAATTGGAGAAACTGCAACCGGGGTCGGAATCAGTACTAAGTTCAAGAATTGAACTCTATGGTAAGAAGAAATTACGGGAAAAAGTAATTCAATTGGCAAAAGAAGGATATGAGAAGTTTCCAACGAACTGGAAATATGTAAACCTGGTTTGTTTGATTGACTATGAACTGACAAAAAAACAAGACGGAACAATAGAAATTCTAAAAAAATTCCTTCAGAGTGATTATTCCGATGCTGTTCTCTCGGTACTTGCAAAGTCTTACTTAGAGGCCTCCAAGTTTGATGAATGGGAAGCAACATATCAAAAAATGCTGGAATATTCTCCTGCTTCACCTGGGTACTATTACCAAATGGCGAACGTTTTTTCAGGGCTTTTGAAATATGATCGTGCTGCAGCAATGATGGATAAAGCGCTAGCATTTTGTCCGTCGTGTGGTTCTTATTGGTCTAAACTGGGCGAAGTTCAGCGAAGTGACAAGAAAAATACGCAAGCAATCGAATCCTATCAAAAAGCTCTTCAATACATTCCTACTGATTATGATAGTCGTGATATTCTCAGAGAGCTTAACGGGAAAAAGGCGATTTTTACAATTCTTGGTGAGGGGAATATCGACAGTTTGGTAAAAGCCGCCCCTACAGCCGATAAAATGCCCGAAGCAACCGCCGCTATTATACTCGATAAATCTACCCGTGTAGTCTATCCACAGGGAGCTTCCGAAACATCTCAGGAATTGTTAGTCAGACTATTCAACGACAAGGGGATTGACCGTTTCAAGGAATACTACTTAAGTTATAACTCATATTCTCAATCCTTAATAATTGAAAAGGCAGTTACTATAAAATCCGACGGATCGGAAATTCGGGGTGATATTAGCAAGAACCATATTGTATTCAAATCTCTTGAAAAAAATGATTTCATCTATATCAAATGGCATATTAGAAATTACAACTCCGGTAAACTGGCAGAACATTTTTGGGATGAATTTTATTTTAACGGGTATTACCCTAACAAAAACGCTGAGTTTTCGCTGTTGATTCCCAAAGGTATGGATTTCCATTACCAAGCACAGAACCTGAACATTGAACCAAAAGTTACTACTACACCCGATGGTCAGCTATTTGAATGGAAAATGCAAAACCAGGAGCCTATAGTATATGAAGCCGATATGCCTGATATTGAAGAAGTAGGGAAGCTCATTCGGATTTCATCTATCCCTGATTGGAATTATTTGGTTAACTGGTACGCAGAGATTGCCCAAACAAAAGCTCAATCAACGTATGAGATTAAGGAAAAAGTTGATGAACTTATTCCTAATCCTTCTGCATTAACGAAAGAACAAAAAATTAAGACGATTTACGATTACATTACTGAAAACATTCGCTATTCAAGTGTTTCATTCCGACAGTCCGGGCTAATACCTCAAAAAGCGCGTGATGTGTTAGTTAATAAAATAGGGGACTGCAAGGATGTTGCAACCCTAGGAATTGCAATGCTTCGTGAGGTTGGGATTCCTGCAAATTATGTGCTTGTCAATAGCGGCGATGA
>CALMMI010000620.1 GCA_937868245.1 uncultured Ignavibacteria bacterium
CTGCTAAGTTATAAATTGAAGACTTTATCTAATTCCTCTTTTGAAAGAATGCAATCTAAGCTATGCCCATTTACTAATTAATTGTAATAAGTACTTATTACACTGCTTGACCACACACCCCTACCCCTCTCGAAGAGGGGAATTAGGACTTGTGTTTTACATTTTTGGTATATGTAACTATGTCTAACAGCTTATGCTCAGATATAACACCATGCCTGTTTTCATGTATCTCATCAATTATATATCATGTAGAGAAATTCTCAGTGTTTACCTTTATTTCTTCTTCTTGAACATTTCCAGCATTCTGTCTGTAACCACAAACCCGCCGACAACATTTAATGTTCCGAGGACCACCGCAAGGAATCCAAGTACAATCGCAAGCATATTATGGCTTTCGGCATGCCCCATCACGATAATAGCACCGATAATAACAACACCATGAATTGCATTCGCTCCCGACATTAACGGAGTGTGCAATACAGCAGGAACTTTGGAAATTACTTCAATACCCACAAAAATCGACAGGATGATAATGTATATCATCTCGATATGACTGCTGAGAGAGCTAAATATGTCTGTCATGGTTATTCCTAAACTTATAAATGTGATAATTTATTTTTGTTCCGTACCTTTTTTGAGGAAATCGATGAACTCTGCTTGGTTTTTTGTGAAAGACTGGGTTTCCAAAATCTTGTCATTAGGATCGACAATTGCATATAGCGGCAGCTCAATCGAATTGAATCTCTTCATCATCATATCTTTGTTCCACTTGTCAGCTTCTGATTTACGGTCAGTATAAAGGCGCACCCGAACCATATTGTTCATCAAGTCATTTACGGATGACCTTGGGAAAATATTAGTTTCCATCCAACGGCAATTAGTGCAGAACACACCAGTAAAATCAATGAATATTGGTTTGTTCAAACGTTTCGCTTCTGCAAGAGCGGTATTATAGTCTGAAAACCATTCTTCCTTTTGCTCCGTTCCTGATTGTTTAGTAGTTATAGGTTTTGTGTTCTCTGTGCTGCCTTCATCACCGTTTATAATTAGCTCGTAATCAGGTGATGGGAGAAATGCCTCAAGTGTTCCGAGTGATTTACCTCCATACAATCCTGTCATCAAATACATAGTTATTGAAGCAAAGAGTATCGCCCATACAACTCTATATGCACTCACATTTGAGACAGGAGAATCTAATTTCAAGCGATATAAGCCTAAAACATAAATTACAACAAGAGCACTACATCCAATCCAAATTGCAAGGAACATTTCACGCGGCAGTATTCCCCACTTCCACGCCATTTCAAAATTGCTGATGAATTTCATAGCAGCAGCAATTTCTAAGAATCCCATAACTACTTTCATGTTGTTCATCCATCCCCCTGCTTTGGGTAATTTGGATAATCTTGATGGAAATAATGCCAATAAGAAGAAAGGAATTGCAAATGTTGCCGAGAAACCTAACATCCCGATAATAGGATAGAACCATTCACCGTCGGCTGCTGAAATCAATGCAGAACCTACAAACGGAACTGTACAAGTAAAGCTGGTAAGGGAAAATGTTAACCCCATCAGGAGTACACTTGATATACCGCTACCGGATGATGCCATATTTAGCTTATTCAGAATTTTCGTTGGAATTTGAATTTCAAACGCACCAAATAAATTCATGGCAAACACTAGAAAAACAGCTGCTATTACCATATTTACCCATGGGTTTGCAGCAAAATCCGATATCCCTGTAGCACCCAATGCAACAGCAAGAATAATTCCTAAGGCTGTAAAAGTACCAATAATTCCAAGAGCATATACAATTGAATCCCGTAAACCTTTGGACTTCTCTTTTTCAGAACGTTTCGTAAAGAAAGAAACTGTAATAGGTACCATAGGAAACACACATGGAGTGAGCAGGGCAGCAGCACCGGCTGTCATGGCAAACCATAAGAATGACCAGACTCCTTTTTTCTTTTGGTCAGCAATTTGTCTTCCGGATTCTGTTCCGGGAGCATTTCCTTCTCCCTGTTTTGTAACCTTTTGCCCTGGAGTAGTAGTGCTTTGGGTAGAAGTTGTAGTAGAAGCTTTCGTTTCGGAACGTTCACATTTACATTTATCACATCCGCAATCGCAGGTATGATTTGCATTATCGTGATTTGCAACAGGGCTAACAGTTGCTGTATTGGTTTCTTCCGGCTCACTTATTCCACCAATAGCTTCCGCCGTAATGATTAATTTGAGAGGGAATAATTTATCTAAACTTGTGCATATTCCTTCCACATTACATACTTGAATGCTAATTTCTAACGAATCATTGTATGAGCCGATTTTTAGATTTCTTTTTGCAATAATAGGAATTTGAAGTGATATTTTTCCGTGATACTCCCCTATTTTAACCTCAAAAGTTGAATCATAACCAAGTTCAGATTTTGATGCACCAAGCTTTCCGATTTTGAAATATATTGACTTACGAGCACTTACAGATAATTCCTGCGGGCCTAAACCTGAACCGGATTTTTTATTACGCTCAGCTTGCTGTAAATCATAAGCGTGCCACCCCTTATCAATTGTAATGGTAACGGGAAGCATCACAGTATCGCCTGCACGGAGTTTCAATTCCTTTGGTGTTTTCTCGGATAATGAGAATTTAGCGCGTTCAATTATCTCCGCCTCAGCTTGATTCCCTAAAAACGAAACAGCAAAAAGAATAACAGTAAGGATTAAATATTTTTTCATGACAAGTCTTTTTTGAATAAACGTAACAAGTGTGACTAAGCGCAGAACTACTTTGTAATCTCAATCGGAATCAACACTAAATTTTCTTCCGGAGTAAGGCATGTTTTGCCATTACATAGTTGAAAATAGACACTTATTGAAGGCTTATAC
>CALMMI010000621.1 GCA_937868245.1 uncultured Ignavibacteria bacterium
ACAATTGAGAGCTATTTTTCAAAACCGCGCACTAATATTTTCGAAAGTATCGCCCGATGGTAAATTCCGCATTGTGGATTTGCTGATGAAACAAGGAGAAATTGTTGCAGTAACAGGAGATGGAGTTAACGATACACTGAGTCTAAAGAGAGCGGATATTGGAATTGCAATGGGTAAGAGTGGCTCGAAAGTCGCTCAGGAAGCCGCCAATATGATTTTAATGGATGATAATTTTTCCACAATTGTTATTGCTGTAAAAGAAGGAAGAACCATTTTCTGGAATCTGGAAAAGAATATCAAGATAAATCTTGCCTGTAACATCGGTGAATTGTCGTGTGTTTTATTTGGATTTGCAGGCGCGTTCTGGGGTATCGCAACACCCATATTAGCAGTGCAGATTTTATTAATAGATATGGTAGGTGAATTGTTTCCGTTAATGATGCTGACTTACGATCCGCCTGAAAAAAATATTATGGAAAGACCACCCCGAAATCCTAAAAACAAAATTCTAACTAACGACACCATGAAAGAAATTTTGTTCAATGGTTTAACTAAGGGACTTGTTGCTTATGCGGCTTTCCTCGCAGAGTATTTTCATAATCATCATCTCTCTGACCATTATGAAAAAGCAATCACTGTTACTTTTGTTTCTATCATTTTTGGTAACTACGCCAATATACTTTCAACACGAACTACCGGCTATGCTTTGGGAAAATATTTATTTTCCAACAGAAAACTTTTTCTTGGATTTTTACTTTCTATTTCCTGCATACTACTAATTGTATATGTGCCGACATTGAATCTATTTTTTCATACTTCTCCTTTACTTGCTGTTGACTGGCTTTACACTTTAGGTGCAGGAATCATTTGTCTTATAATATACGAGCTTAGAAAAAAATTAAAATCAAACAATCAATAACTATGGAACATCAACACACAACTCAGGACCATTCAAAACATGAAATGAACACCCCAATGGGAATGGAGCATCACGACCATCACAAAATGATGATTGATGATTTTCGTAAACGCTTCTACGTAATTTTTACGATTACTATTCCTGTGATGGCTCTTTCGCCTATGATACAGCAATGGTTTCATTTTAATCTTTCATTCTATGGTTCCACCTACCTGCTTCTTGCACTTTCAACAGTTGCTTTCATCTATGGGGGGCTTCCATTCCTAAAAGGGAGTGTGGATGAATTGAAAGGCAAAATTCCGGGTATGATGACTTTAATTGCTGTTGCAATCACGGTGGCGTATGCTTATAGTGTTGCTACAGTATTCGGTTTGCAAGGAATGGATTTCTTCTGGGAACTCTGCACACTTATTCTTATCATGCTTTTGGGGCATTGGATTGAAATGAAGTCTGTTGCAGGGGCATCACGCGAATTGGAATTATTAGTGCAACTTATGCCTTCTGATGCCCACATGGTAATGGGTGATATGATTCATGATGTAAAAACGGATTCACTCAAAGTAAATGATGTCATTCTCGTTAAACCCGGAGAAAAGGTAGCAGCAGATGGCATAATCACAGATGGGGAAAGTTATCTCAATGAATCCATGCTCACAGGTGAATCTGTTCCGGTAAAAAAACAAAAGGGAGATAAAGTGATTGCAGGATCAATAAATGGAAATGCTTCATTACAAGTAACCGTCAGTCATGCTTCAAAGGATTCGTACCTGTCGAGAGTAATCAAGCTGGTAGATGATGCACAAAAAACAAAATCAAACACACAATTGCTTGCCGATAAAGCTGCACGTATTCTTACCATTACAGCATTAGCTGCCGGTTTTGCCACCTTCTTTTTCTGGTGGTTGATTGCCAAAGAACCACTTGTGTTTGCATTGGAACGAATGGTAACTGTCATTGTCATTTGCTGCCCTCACGCTTTAGGGCTGGCAGTTCCTTTGGTGGTTGCTGTCTCAACTGCACTTTCAGCAAAACATGGCTTACTTATCAAAAACAGAACCGCTTTCGAGAATGCCAGGAAAATTACTACTGTCATCTTTGATAAAACAGGTACGTTGACCGTGGGGAAATTTGAAGTATCACGAATGAAATCTCTGAACTCATCATCTGATGAAAAAGAACTTATTCGTATCGTAGCAGCATTAGAACAAAATTCCGAGCATCCAATTGCAACAGGCATCATTGCTAAAGCAAAAGAACTCTCCGTTGAAATTCCGGCAGTAACTAATTTTAAAGCGATTACAGGGAAAGGTATAGATGGAGATGTAGAAGGGAAAAATATAAAGGTTGTCAGTCCGGGGTATCTTATTGAAAATAAAATTGCTTTCCCTGAAAACTATACAAGTACTGATGCTGAAACGATAGTCTTTATTATCATTAATAATGAGCTGGCAGGATTCATTGCTCTTGCTGATAAAATAAGAAGCGAATCTTACGAAGCGATTAAAACGCTTCATGCAAACGGAATAAAATCTATATTGCTTACGGGAGATAATGCAGCTGTTGCCAAAAGTGTTAGTGATGAGTTAAAAATGGATGGTTTCTTTGCAGAAGTATTACCCCACCAAAAGTTAGAGAAAATAAAAGAATTACAAGATAAAGGTGAGTTTGTTGCAATGACAGGCGACGGAGTAAACGATGCACCTGCGTTAGCGCAAGCGGATATTGGTATTGCCATAGGAAGCGGTAGCGACATTGCAGCAGAAACAGCAGGAATCATTTTAGTAAACAGTAATCCGCAGGATATTGTAAATTTGATTCTTTTCGGCAAAGCAACATATCGTAAAATGATTCAGAATTTAATTTGGGCTACCGGTTATAATATTATTGCATTACCTTTAGCAGCAGGAGTTCTTTACCATTGGAATATTATGCTTAGTCCTGCGGCTGGAGCAGTATTGATGAGTTTAAGCACTATAGTAGTTGCTATTAATGCAAAATTGTTGAAGGTAAAAACAGGTTTTTAAACAAGGCTATTTATTTGTCATTTTCTAAATCAGTCTTATAATAGTAATGCTTTCAATTCGACCTGAACAATTACTGAATTGTCCTGAAATAGGGGGACAGATAGTTAATAGTTTTGATAGGTGATGTCGTAGATTCGGTTGTGAATGAACTTGATTCGGGGCTTGCAGATTTACGGTGTGAATTATACAGATGAACTGATACTACTATCAAATATTCTGCTGTTTGTCTATATGGAACAATCACTCCTAAACCAAATTCTTCCTTTATTGTACGATTTATCCATTCAGCGAGTGTGTTTTCGTAAGGATTACCATGTTCGGTCATGCTAATTTGCACTTTATGAATATTAGACAAAGTAATGTATTGCTGACAGCAATATTGTTCACCTGCATCGCTGTGTAGAATTAATCGAGTACATAGATAAACCGTGCTTTCCAATGCCATTCGATAAGCTCCAATCATTGCCTAACTGCTCAAAGTTGAGGAAACGATATATCCCATAATTTTACGACCGTAAGCATCGATAACTATATTGAGATAACAATTTCCTTCTTTCATTTCAGATACGTAATATCACTTACACAGACCAGCTCCGGTGTCTTTACTTTTACTGTTTTATCAAATTTGGATATTTCAGTAATTGATGATTACTAATTGTAGTTTTGACATATCTTTTCTTAGGTGCTGTCAATAACTTATGCTTTGCCAAAAAAGAATGAATAGTTTTTCCATGCCAAGTTTAATTCCGCACTTCTGGAGCAATAATTTTATTCTGTGATATAATTTCTTACCACCTAAACGTTGTATTATCTTCCGTTAAGATTGTACTATTGATAAGACTTGATTTCCCACTACTGTTTTTTGTTCCTCAACTTTACAACACTTATAGTAATATTGACGGCAATATCCTAAAACCGCTGTTACTTTCTCCACTCCATAATATTTACAATTAGATTGTTCTCAGAGAAAAGTTCAAACTAAGGCATATCAATTCATTCCAATGCGAAATTAGGGTTAAATGTTTACATCCAGTACTCATTAATACTCAATTTTACTGTTTGAGAAAGTAACTGTACATTATTGAAGATTAAAGTACAATTTGAATCAAAAAAAGATTTGTAGTACTTGGCAAACCTCTCATTTGATTCTATTAGTGTGATGCTTTTCCTAATCCTTATATTGTTGATGATTTGTTTGTGACTTCTTTATGTGGAGATTCTCTCTTTAATAAGTCAAAAAACACCACTTTTTCCAAGAAAAAGTGGCAAAATATTGAAATTCTGCTTGATATGTAGGTGTTTTTAGTACAGTTTCTAATGAATTGGTC
>CALMMI010000622.1 GCA_937868245.1 uncultured Ignavibacteria bacterium
CAAGGAGAGTAACTAACTCTAAGTCTATCACAAAATACAAAAAGCTCATATTGAATTTCCACCAGTAATACTAATTTTACTTAGAATGATTAGCTTACCAAATAAGCCAAAGATTTAATACAAAGATTGTTAGTTAAAAATCCGTCAGAACGCTTAGGTAGTGGTACCAGTTATTAACTCTCATTCTAGGCACTTAAAAAACATCCATATCTCAAACAATTAAATATTGGAAATATTTATACAATACAATCTCCCATAAAATTGACAAAATTTAATGAACTATTAACTTAAAATGAACAATTAAAAATAGAATAGAGAATAGAAGCAAAAGATAGCAATTGGGTATTCTAAAAAATGCTCATAAAACATAGAGAGTAAGGAGATTCAATATTTAAAATAAAGATATAAGAAGGAACAATTTTAGAATACTAAATTGGAAGTGGATATAGCAAACCTAAACAATACTAAATTCAGCCAGATCAATAAGGAAAAGTTGCTATTCTACTAAGCGAAAAAAGATTCAGCATTCGAGTTAGAAATTATTAAAAATTGATATATGCTTCAAAATAAGCCAAACAAATAACTGAAATTATTAACAGACTTGAGCAGATTTATCCAAACGCTGTATGTGCGTTAATTCACGAAAATCCATTTCAATTGCTGATTGCTACTATTCTTTCAGCACAATGTACCGACGAGCGTGTAAATATAGTTACGCAAACCCTGTTCAAAAAATACAAAACTCCGTTGGACTTTACTCGTGTTCCGGCTGAAGAACTTGAACGTGATATTTACTCCACAGGATTCTACAAAGCCAAAGCACGAAATATCCAGTTATGTTGCAGTCAGCTTATTGAACGGTTTGAAGGAGAAATCCCACAAACAATGGAAGAACTTCATTCACTTTCAGGTGTTGGTCGCAAAACAGCTAACGTTGTTCTGGGAAATGCATTCGGAAAAAACGAAGGTGTTACCGTAGATACACATGTAACACGCATTTGTAATTTACTTGGCATTGTAAGCAGTACAAACCCTGAAAAAATTGAACGTGAATTGATGGAAATCGTCCCGAAGGAAAAATGGACAATGTTTACCCATTTGATTATCAGTCACGGTCGTGCGATATGCATTGCTCGACGCCCTAAATGCGGAGAATGTGTGCTATCCTCGCTTTGCCCCTCGTCGAGAGTTTAAGATTAGAGAATAAACTTACTCAAATCTACATTCTTAACAATTGCGTTCAGTTTGTCACCAACAGTCTGTTCAGTAATTATAACCGGATTCTCTTCCAGTTTATCGGGTGCGTTGAACATAATATCATCCAAAAGTGCAGTTAGGATTGTATGCAAACGTCTGGCACCGATATTTTCAACTTCCTCGTTCACTTGTGCAGCTATTGAAGCAATTTTCTTGATTGCATCATCTTTAAATTCAAGCGTAATTCCCTCTGATTCCATAAGTGCTTGATATTGTTTTATCAATGCATTTTCGGGAATTGTGAGGATTTTTACAAAATCGTCTTCGGTCAGGTTACTCAGCTCAACGCGAATAGGGAATCTTCCCTGTAGTTCAGGTATCAAATCACTAGGTTTTGAAACATGAAACGCACCGGAAGCTATAAAGAGAATATGATCTGTTTTTACAGAACCATATTTAGTATTTACTGTAGAACCCTCAACAATAGGGAGCAAATCACGCTGAACTCCCTCCCGTGAAACTGACGGGGAAGACCCTTCTGATGATTTGGAGGTTACTTTATCAATCTCATCCAGAAATACTATTCCGGAACTTTCACATCGTGCAATTGCTTCATTGATAGCTTTCTCGTGATCGATAACCTTGTCGGTTTCTTCTTCCTCAAGGATATTTCTGGCTTCAGCAATAGTAACTTTACGTCGCTTGTTTTTCTTAGGCATTGCATTACCAAACATTTCTTTAATGTCAATTCCCATTTCTTCCAAATTAAACGGACCCATGATGTGCATTGAAGGCATTGAATCAATTTCAACGTCGATTTCTATCATACGTGAATCCAACTCTCCTGCTTGAAGTTGCGCCAAAAGAGTTTCACGTTCAGTTTTGTTTTGCTCTATTTCGTCATCGGTAGTTGTATCGAACGAAGGCCCGCGTTTAAGAGCAGGCAGGAGCAAGTCAAGGATTTTCTTTTCTACTGCTTTTGTAACTTCTCGGGCTACTTCGGCAGTTTTTTCAGAACGAACAATTGCTACGGCAATATCAGCCAAATCACGGATTATGCTTTCTACTTCGCGCCATACATAACCAACTTCTGTAAATTTGGTTGCTTCCACTTTTAGGAACGGTGCACCGGAAAGCCGTGCAAGGCGACGTGCAATTTCGGTCTTTCCAACTCCTGTAGGACCTATCATAATAATATTGTTAGGCATGATTTCATCGCGCATACTGCCTTTCACTTGCTGCCTGCGCCAACGATTCCTTAATGCAATAGCTACGGCTTTTTTTGCAGCGTTCTGCCCGATTACATATTTATCAAGTTCTTCAACTATTTGGCGGGGTGTAAGATAGTCCAGCGAAGAGACAGAAGTAGCTTGATTTACAGTTTTTTTTGAAGTTTTTCTTTTTGCCATTTGGATTTGGGATAAGTTTAAAGGTCTTCTATTGTGAGGTTACCGTTTGTATAAATACAAATCTCTCCGGCGATTGTCAGTGATTTTTCTACTATTTCATGTGCTGAAAGCTCAGTATGAGCATACAATGCCCGAGCTGCTGATAAGGCATACATTCCACCAGAGCCTATTGCTACAATATTATCATCAGGTTCAATCACATCACCTGTACCGCTGATAATCAGAATTTTTGATGAGTTGGCAACATTTAGCATTTCTTCTAAACGGCGTAAATATCTATCTGTACGCCAGTCCTTGGCAAGCTCAATTGAGGAGCGTTCCAAATTACCCCTATGCTGTTCAAGTTTTTCTTCAAATCGCTGTAATAGGGTAAAGGCATCGGCAGTAGCTCCGGCAAACCCTACAAGAACAGAATTATTATATACCCTGCGGACTTTCTTAGCAGAGTGTTTCATTATTGTATTTCCAAGCGAAACTTGTCCGTCAGCACCAAGCGATGATTTACCATCGCGGAGAACACCGACAACGGTAGTAGATCGTATTTCAGGATAAAAGTTTGATTTCATTATAATTGTTTTTCTTTTGGTTCTTGTTTACTTTTTCAGCTTACTTATTTCTTCTTCTGTAAGCCCTGTATAAGCTTTAATTTTTTCAATTGGTTCGTTACTGTTAATCATTATTAGTGCAATTTCAATTTTCCCTTCAATTTTCCCTTTTGTTTGTGCCTCATCAACAGCTGTATCTATTACATTCTTCAGATCTCTATACACTTTTAAAGAATCTTCATACCTTTCAAGTTCGAGACTATTAAACTTGGCAATTTCTGCCACTTCAAATAGATGCTCAAACACTTTTTCCTGCAATTTTACCGGTCTCCGTTCCAAATTAGGTAGTTTCTTTAAGAGGTA
>CALMMI010000623.1 GCA_937868245.1 uncultured Ignavibacteria bacterium
CTATTATTCACAAGCAGGGTTTTCATCATCTCAATTTACGAACATGTTCGATTTAATGAATAAACGGGACGGTATTGGATATGGTGGTGGGGGAATCAATTTTGGACTGCAATTTGTGTGGGCAATGTCTATGCGGGAGCTTAAACCATAGGGTGAATGAAAAATAGTTGTCAGAATTGTATAATAGGGAATGTTGGTTGTTGAAACCTGCATGACTTTTAAGTGTTTATAAAGAATCAACTACGTGAAAAAAATCCTCGTTATAGTTATCGCAACGATAGCATTAGTTTCTACAGCAAAATCTCAGTGGACAAAATGTGGTGATTTGTTCGGAGGGAATATCCATTGCTTTGTTTCAACCGACACTGAGCTTTATGCTGGAACTACCTCCGGTGTTTATTATACAAACAAATCTACTGCAGAGTGGAAAAATACCTCGTTATACTATCTGGACATTTTATCGTTAGCGGTAAATGATATGTTTGTATTTGCCGGAACTTCCGAGGGAAGTGTGTACCGTTCATCCAACAAGGGGGATAAATGGTTAAAAGTAAATGAGGGCTTGGCAAATCTTCAAATAACATCGTTGTTGACAATAGGAAGCAATCTCTTGGCAGGGACTCGCGGCAAAGGGGTATATATATCATCCAATAACGGGGAAAAATGGAGGGCAGTTAACAGTTTAATCAACTATTCAAATGTATGGTCTTTTGCTGTAAAGGGTTCTAAAATCTTTATCGGTACTAACGAAGGTATCTATTTTTCAGAGGATATGGGTGAGAAGTGGACATCCATCCCACAATTTAAAAAAATCGAAGTAAAATCGTTGCTTATATCCGGTAAGTATATTTTTGCCGGAACGTCCAATCACGGTATTTTTCGTTCGGAAGATAATGGTATTCAGTGGATTGAGGTAAATTCCAGGGAAACAGAAAATGTGATAGTTAATTCTCTTGAAAGAAGGGGAAACGATGTGTTTGCAGCAACCGAAAAAGGGGTGTTTATTTCAGACGATTATGGTAAAAGTTGGCTGGGTATGAGTAAAGGATTGACTACCCTGAACATTTCCTCGTTGTTCATAAATGCTGATAATCTATATGCAGGTTCTGTCCGTGGATTGTTCAGGTCGATAAATGGTGGAATACATTGGCAATTAGATAATTCCGGGTTGAATAAATTTGCTTTCACAATTACGAAAAGCGGTCAGAATCTCATTGTTGGAACAACCGGGGGAATTTATCATTCTTCGGATAATGGTGATAATTGGATTGCAGACACTACCGAACTTTTAAACAAATATGTAAGTGCATTTATTGTAAAAGACACAAATATTTACGCCGGTACGTACGACGGTTTATTATATCTCTCTACGAACGACGGCGTAAGCTGGAAAAAGATAAGTTCGCAATTGGGGCGGTATGTTCAATCGTTTGCGTTCATCGGAACAAATTTTTTTGCTGGTAGTTATGCAGACGGGGTGTACCGTTCAACAGACGCTGGAATACATTGGACTTTTTCCGGATATGACATGGGGCATACGATAACTTCTCTTGCTGTAATTAAATCAAATCTTTTTGCAGGTAATTTGGGATTTGGACTGTACCTTTCAGCAGATACCGGTAAAATATGGAAGAATCTAACGTGGCAGTATATTACTTTTATGGATTTAGCAGTAATTGATACGGTTCTTTTCACAGGTACTGAAGAAGGAGGATTTTTTATGACTAAAAAAAATGGAAAAAATTGGATTCCAGTAAGAACCGGCTTGACAAACTATTTTGTTAACTGTCTCATCGCAAGCGGGAACAAGCTATTAGCCGCCACAGGGGACGGAATATTTATCTCCTCGAACAATGGAACAAATTGGTTTCCCCTTGATATACCGGGATTGCCAAAAACTCGTATCAATTCATTAAAAATTGACGGAATGAACCTTTATGCAGTGTTGGGTAATTTAGGTGTATGGAAAACCGATATAAGCGATTTCCTTAAAAATCAATCACTATCGGAAATTCATGAAAATCAATATCATAATAATTCTTCTCCTACGATTATCTGTTATCCCAACCCGGCAGGAAACTCCCTTACAATCAACAGCACCTCACTACCATTCAACGAATTTTCTCCTGTTACCTACACACTCTCTACACTTACAGGCAACAAACTCATGCAGTTTGAGCAAACAGAAAAGCAGTTTAGTGTTTCGCTTAATGGGATTGCGAGCGGAGTTTACGCGCTATCAGCCGCGCAGGGCGGGAAGCGGGCAGTGGTTATGGTTACTGTGGTGGAGTGAGAGGAATGTAACTACAGTATTTTCCGTAGCGGTGGGTTTGCATGAGGTGTATCACATTTGCCGGACACGCACCATTTAATATTTACCTACGTTAGATATATAAAACTGTGTTTCAAACTCATCTGGAGTTCGGTATCCAATACCCGAATGACGACGTTTTGTGTTGTAATATCCCTCGATGTATTCAAAGATTTCAACACGGGCATCTTCGATTGTTTCAAACACTCCACCTTGTAGCAGCTCTGTTTTTAAGCGACTCCAAAATGATTCTGCCATTGCATTTTCATACGGATTATCTACGCCTGCCATACTCTGACGGCATTTATTAGCTGCTAATAATTTCCTAAATTCTTTAGAAAAATATTGACCGCCTCTGTCCGAATGGACTATCAAACCTTCTTTAGGACTGTATTGGGTTAAACCACGTTGTAATGCTCTGATAATCAAGTCATCAGGCATACTTGACTCTAAACTCCAGCCCTTCACTTGACGACTACAGAGATCTTCCCATGATGCTAAATACACATATTTACCATTCATCAACGGGATATATGTGATGTCGCCTACCCATGCTTGATTCGGTTCAGATATCGATTCCTCCTTCATTAGAAGGTTCTCACATGCTGACAATCCTCGAGGCGAAACTGTTGTTCTTGGAACAAAACTACGTGGCTGAATGGCTGCTAACTGCTCTATCTTCATCAGCTTTCGTACCTTGTGTAGTCCTATTCGCTCTCCTTGATGTTTCAACTCTGCGTGTATCCGACGGGCACCATAACGACGCTTGTGCTCACTAAACACCTCCTGTACTTTCTTGGCTATGGTTTCTTCGCTTTTACTACGTTTGTGACTGATACCGCGGCGGTATTGATAGTAACCACTCCTGCTTACTCCTAACACCTTACATACAGTCTTCGTCGGGTACGACTTCGTCAACTCTTTCACTTCCAAATATACTTCTGTTATGTCACGCGGCTGACTATGCTCACGGCTTTTTTTAAAATGTCTCGCTCCATCTCAACCTCTTTTAATTTGCTTCGAAGCTGATCCAGTTCACGTGCCATTACAGATGTATCACTCAGCGATACAGTCTTTCGCTTCTCAGATGCTCGCCAGCTGTATATCAGTTGCTCGCTTATTCCCATGCTCTTTGCTATAGCTGGGGCACTCTGACCAGAATCCAATTGACGCAATATATCTTGCTTAAATGTCGCGTCGTATTTACGATATGTTTGTTTTGGTTTACTCATAATTCACGAATATAACATTTTTCAAATTCGTGTCCGTATTTTCCGATACAGCTCA
>CALMMI010000624.1 GCA_937868245.1 uncultured Ignavibacteria bacterium
ACATTGATTTGTCCGTTTCGCTGTGTTCCTTCACCAAACAGTTGTACCGTTGCCGGACTTCCTACACTGTTATATTCAATCAAAAGCCTTCCGCTTGTTCTGCCCGCAGATTTTGGAGCAAACCGTAAGTCAATGCGGGCAGTATCGCCCGGTTTGAGAGTTAGATTGTTAATCGAGGAAAGGGAGCTGAAATCTATATCGTTCGGACCTGCATGAAAAGTTCTGGTAATTGTAAATGCTGCCGCCCCTATATTCTTAACTATCATCGACTGAAGTAAATCCTTTTGAGAATTGACCTCAACCTTTCCAAAATCAATTACTTTATTCAATAATGAAAAAATCGGATCCATTCCCACACCATGAATTTCGTGATTCAGTGTATCCGATGCGGTTATGATAAGTAAGCGGGCAGTTTTAGTCCCTACTGAATTAGGACTGAAACGAAATTCAACAGGGTAAGAGCCGGAATCCGGAACAGTAAAAGGAGGTATTCCCGAAACAATCTGAAACTGTGAAGCATCTGCCCCAACAATAGCAATTGAATCTACTCGGAAAGGGTAAGGTCCTGTATTGCGTACAAAATTTTGAACAACGGAATCGCGAGCATTTCCCACGAAACATTGAAGCATGTCAACATCTTGCGAGGCGGGTATTGACTTTATAATAGAGAAAACAGTGTCGGAAATATCCTCTTGAAGAACAGAACTCCCTATACTCCAAATTTTTGCTGTATGGTCACCGCTTGATGTTGCAATATGGGTTCCATCCGAACTGTATGCAACACCTGTCACACTGGCTCCATGACCTACAAGGTTTTTTAGAAAGCTGCCTGAATTTGTATTCCATATGTTTGCAATTCCTTCCATATCTCCTGTAACCACCTGACTCCCGTCGGGACTGAATGCAACACCTGTAACAATTTGAGTGTGACCAATTAAATCATGTAGCAACGTACCCGTACTTGTATTCCATATTTTGGCTGTTGCATCATGGCTTACAGTAGCAACTTGTGAACCGTCCGGACTAAAAACTGCTCGCGTGATAAAATCAGAATGTGCAACAAGATTACGGATTAGTGAGCCGGTATTTACATCCCATAATCTTGCAACTCTGTCGTAACTTGCAGTTGCAATTTGTTGTCCGTCGGGGCTAAAGGCAACACTCCATACATAATTCGAATGGCCGGTAAGAGTGAATACAGGATTACCCGAGCTCACATTCCAGATTTTTGCGGTTTTGTCCCAACTTGCAGTTGCAATCCGTTTTCCATCCGGGCTGAATGTAACACAGTTTATATAGCTCGTATGCCCCTTACAATCGTTCAGGAGGGCTCCGGTGTTCGTTTCCCATATTCTCATAGTGTTATCTGCGCTTCCGGTTGCTACACGCGTTCCATCTGGACTGAAAGCTACGCTGTATATTCCACCCGCATGTCCCGTTAGACTGCGAAGTAATGCTCCTGTGTGAGCGTCCCAGAGCTTGGCAGTCTTATCCAAGCTTCCGGTAATGATAAGCCCACCATCGGGGCTGTACGCTACTGAATACACATCGTCCGTGTGTCCGGTAAGGTTAAATAAAAGTGCGCCGGTGTTTACATCCCATATTTTAGCAGTACGGTCTGTACTAATGGTTACTACTTGCCTTCCGTCAGGGCTGAATAGTACTGCGTTAAGACCTTCACTATGTCCATTAAGAGTAAGCACAGTAGGGGTAGAGCTATTGCCGGTTCCTTGCTGGCGTATTCGGATTAAACACTTTGTACTTGTAGGTAAGGGGATGTTTTTCCATAAATATCGGAGTCCTGACGCTTGGGTGGTGATAAACGACCATTTATTCCCGGAATCAATGCTATACTCCAACGACACTTTGTCCGTTTCGCTGATACCTTCCCAAGTGATTTCCTTGTCACTACCAACTACAAACTTTTCTTTACCGTTCGGATATGTAAGTTTTAGAGTAGGATTGATAAATGTCTTACCAAGAAATCCACCGCTTCCGCTTATGAATGCCGGGCATACATCTGTTACCACCTCGAACGAACAATATTTTAAACTGGAATCTATCGGTGTAAAGCGCAATGTAACCGGCGCACTTTTACCTTTTGGGATAATCAGTGGAAAGGTTGTGCCTACAACTGTAAAATTGGCTGATCCGAGTTTTCGCGTAATCGCATTTACACTAAAATCGTGATTTCGGGCAGTAAGAGTGATAGTAGTGTCAGTTGTTGAAAACAGATTCTTAGCTCCAAAAGATACAAACGACGGACGCACTTGGAGTGAGGAAAGGGTTGCAGAAGGGGCACTATAGCTTGAAATTGAAGTTTTGTTTTGCCACGCCAGTTCTAATGAACGGATATTTGATTTACAAAGCTCGGTGCTTGTCCATGTTATTTCACATGGCAGCCCACCCCTAACCAAGAACTGTATTTTCCTGTATAAATTCTCTGCTTCCTCAACACTTTTCAGGTTTTCGAAATATTCTCCTCCTGTTTCGACTGCAATATCTTTTACCGATTGAGGAGCATCTATTCCGATTGTAAAGCAATAGATAACACAATTTTGTCGTTTAGCTTCGTTGATGATTTTTGTAACTTCGGGTGAGCTTTGCGGGTAACCGTCAGTCAGAAATACAATTACCTTTTTAAAATAACCTTTGCTGCTCACAAGCAAACTGCCTGCACTCGGATTGATGAATGCTGCATTGTAATCAGTGCCGCCCATTGGGGTAATCTTCGAAATTACATCAAGGAGCTTTGGTCTGTCTCTTGTAAAATCCTGATTTAGATAGTTTAGATTATCAAAACTGACAACTGCACATTCATTTGTTTCCAAGGGAATGTAATTAACCCATGCACTTGCTGCCTTTTTTACAAGTTCCATTCTTGTTCCTGTTCCAAGAGGCATAACCATCGAGCCACTGACGTCAACAACCAATACGGATGAAATCGAAAGAAGAGCAGGGGAGTTAGGGCAGTTTACAGAATTGATTGTTTGAGGGATACCATTTTCAGTAAGATTGATAACGTTTGCACCGGGTTTTTGCTGTTTTCCGGTTGTATCGAAAGCTAAAAATTTTGCTTTCATCGTCGGGAAATTGGACGCATCTACATCAAAAAGAGAAAGTGACTGAGCGTTCACTTTTTGGATACAGATAAGCAGAATAAGAACGGTAAGGATTTGCTTCATGGTTGTGGATTAGGGGAAATGATTGTAAAAGATGAAAATACAAAATAATTTGTAAATACTAAACACGGCTTGTGTAATTTAGCTTTTGCAGGGTAGGAAGTTGATGTATATTTTATACAAACATAGGTAGTGAACAACTAGTAATCTAAAAGGGCAGATGTGTAACATCTGCCCTTTTATTAAAATATCTTTAAGTAAACATATCTAAAATATTATCCACCAGCATTAACCTCTCTTGTATGAAGAGATTTATGATAAATAATAGGGAATACGAGCAATGTAAATATAGTTGCAGTCACAAGCCCTCCTATAATCACAATAGCAAGAGGTTTTTGGCTTTCAGATCCGATACCTGAACTTGTAGCTGCCGGTAATAATCCGATAGCTGCCATCAAGGCGGTCATTACTACTGGACGAGTGCGCACCCTTACGGCACTTTTTATTGCAAGTGTTAAATCACCCGTAATCTTCACCTGCCTGTGAAATTCCGAAATAAGGATAACTCCGTTCTGAACACAAATTCCGAAGAGGGCAATAAATCCCACTCCTGCAGAAATACCAAAATTCATTCGGGTTAAATGGAGTGCAAGAATACCGCCTATAAGCGCAAACGGAACGTTAATAAGCACATACGCCGCATCCTTAGCATTACCAAACATAATAAACAACAGGATAAATATCATAGCCAAACTAATCGGTACTACTTGCGAAAGGCGTTTGGTAGCTCGTACTTGATTCTCGAATTCACCCGTCCAACCGATGCTGTATCCTTCGGGTAATTTGACATTAGTGTTCACTCTGTTTTGTCCGTCAGCAATCGTACTTCCGAGGTCGCGGTCGCGCACAGAGAATTTTACACCGATAAAACGTTTAGTATTATCACGGTAAATAAATGCCGGACCTGTAATCTGTTTAATGGTAGCGATTTCCAGGAGCGGAATGCGTGTACCTTTGATTGTGGGTATCATCAGCATCATAATATCTTCTTCGTTCTTTCTGTATTGCGGTTCGTACCGAATACGAATATCAAATTTCTTTTCGCCTTCGTATTTAACGGTAGCTGTTTTTCCGCCGATTGCCATTTCAATTACTGCTTGTGCATCTGCTTTCGTTACACCATAAATTGCCATTTTCTCCTCGTCGAGAGAGACACTCATTTCGGGTTGCCCGATATTACGGAGAATCCCTATATCTTTCATTCCTTGTACTTTATCAAGCTCAGTAGTCACTTGATTGGCTATTTCATCAAGTTTTTCCAAATCATCACCGTATATCTTTACTGCATTCGAGGCGTTAATCCCGGCAACTGCTTCGGCAACATTATCAATAATAGGTTGGGAATAATTATAGACGATACCCTGATAATGACGGAGCTTTGTATCCATCTCATCAACCAAATCGTCCATACTGATTTTTCGTCCCCATTCTTCCTTGGGTTTTAAGTTCACTTGCATTTGCACATAATAGAAACCGCTCGGGTCTGTACCGTCGTTACTACGTCCTGTTTGGGAGAGTACGCCGTTTACTTCCGGAAATGTCATAAGTTCTTTACGCAGGGTGGTTACCATTTTCACAGTTTCGGTAAGGGAACTGCTCATCGGTAATTTTGCTTCTACCCATAAAGCTCCTTCGTTTAACGTGGGCAGGAACTCCGTACCAAGCCATTTTACTGAAGCGATGGTCAGCCCAAAACTTAACACGGCAATTCCGATTGTGAGTCGTTTATTACGGAAGCACCAATTGAAGCTGTGACTCACGATATAATTGATAAACTCAACGAAACGATTGTGCTTTTCCTTTACATTCTTTTTGAGGAGAATTGCGCTCAAAAGCGGTACGAGAGTAAGTGTAAATATGAGTGCTCCAAGCAATGCAAAACCAAGCGTGTAGGCAAGCGGAGAAAACATTTTTCCCTCCACTTTTTGGAAAGAAAATATAGGAAGAAGAGCAGAAATTATAATTAATTTAGAGAAGAAAATCGCTTTGCCCATTTCTGTTCCCGTTTTCTTGATAAGACCCATTTTCGACATCTTATTGAAAACATCCATACCTTTTTTGTGGGCAAGTGTATCCAATGCTACAAACAGCCCTTCCACCATCACCACCGCCCCGTCTATAATAATACCGAAGTCAACAGCTCCAAGCGAGAGTAAGTTTGCACTCATTCCTTTCAACTTCAAGCACATAAAAGCGAACAGCAATGCAAGGGGAATCACCATCGAAACTATAACAGTCGTCCGCCAATCCGCCATGAAAACAAAAACTATCACCGTTACCAGAACTATCCCTTCTACAAGATTGTGCATAACGGTTTTGGTGCAGAAGCTCATCAGGTTATCTCGGTCGTAGAATGTTTCCATTTTTACGTCAGGAGGAAGAACCTTGTCATTTAATTCCGCTATTTTTTCTTTTAAGCGTGCCAGTACTTCGCTTGGGTTTTCGCCCTTGCGCATTACTACTATCCCCTCCACCACGTCATCGTTATTATTCAATCCTACCTGACCAACCCGTGGTGCACTCGATTCTCGAACTGCTGCCACATTCTTCACCAAGATTGGATTTCCGTTAAAGTTATCGACGATTGTATTCTCAATATCTTCGATTGAACCGAGCAAACCAAGTCCCCGAACTACATACGCTTGTCCGTTCTTTTCAATTACATCACCGCCCACATTAAGATTGGATTTCGAGACCGCTTCATACAGTTTAAGTGGGGTAAGATCATACTTCTGGAGTTTAACAGGGTCAATTGAAATTTCATAAATTTTATCCTGTCCGCCAAAGGCTACCACATCGGCAATGCCTGAAACTGCCCGTAACTGGCGTTCAATCGTCCAATTCTGAATAGTGAGCAAATCACGCGTACCACGTTTATAGCTTCTTAAAACATAGCGGAATATCTCACCGGTTGGACCATACGGCGGTTCTACTTCGGGTTGAACACCATCGGGTAATTCAATGTTTCTCAGTTGATTATTCACCTGTTGCCGAGCAAAGAAATCATCGACATCATCCTCGAAGATAATCTTTATAACAGAGAGTCCGAACATAGTAATACTACGCACATTTGTTTTTCGTTGGATACTGTTCATCCCTATTTCAATGGGCGAGGTGACAAACCGTTCAATTTCTTCAGCACTGCGTCCGTTCCACTGGGTAATGATGATAATCTGAGTATTGGTTACATCGGGGAATGCTTCTATCGGTATATTCAAATAACTTACAATGCCGCCAACAACCAATAGTCCGACCCAGAAAAAAGTAAAGAACTTATTCTTGAGTGAAAAGGCAATTATGTTTCTGATAAATGTGTTCATAGTTTTTATGCTGATAGCTGATGGCTGATGGCTATTGGCTGATAGCCTTTTTATAGGGAAAGTTTGGGAATATCAGTAGTAATCATATATAACAGTAATATTAAATAGTATCATAAGTCCGTATGATGCAATTAATCTATATCTGTCACACTGAGCCAGTCGAAGTGTTCAAATACCTACAAATTTATGGCAATGCTTGTATTTAATCTTTTAGTTCATTTCCTCTATAACCACAAACAAAGTATGAAATTAGACACTTCGACTGGCTCAGTGTGACAGAGTTTTTTGAACATATTATTTCGATTGCTTTACATCTTTTGCATTACAGTCATTAATCATTCAAAGCATCATAAATCAAAATTCCGTTCTTCGAGATAACTTTATCACCTTCGGCAATACCTGAATTGATGTAGGTAATGTCATCCAATTGGCGATATACTTCCACTTTTCTAGTTTCGATATGGTAGCGGTTTTTGAATACCATTACCCAATATTTGCTCTTATCAAAAATCACGGCTGATGATGGTACGGCAACGAGCCGTTTGTTTTCGGCATACCGGAGGTTTATGGTTGCATTCATTTCAGGTTTGAGCTTGAAATTCGCATTTGGTATCTGCACGCGGATTTTCATAGCTTTGGTTTCAGGGTCGATGGTATTGAATATTTTATCCACTTTACCATGATACACTTCATCGGGAAAGCTGAGTGTTTGTACATCGGCTTCATAGCCTATTTCTACTTTTCCAATATCGCTTTCATTCACATTGGCAAGTGCCCACACTTCATTGATTTCCGCAATCGAGAAAATAACATCGGCTTTGTCCGCCCGTAGCTGTTCATTTTGATTAATATTTTTCAGCACTATAAAACCACTACGCGGAGCGGTAATATTATAGATTGACCCGTTTTTCAAATTATAGATAGAATAAATCTCGTTGATGCGGTCAAGCTCTGCTTTAGCTTTTTCTACTTCGCGTTGGGCAGCAACTACATCTTTTTCAGAGTTCAGTTTTCCTGCATACATATCCTTTGCTACCTGGAGGTTTTTTTCCATAATCGCAACATCATTCACAGCATTCAGTTTCTGTTTTTGGAATTCTGCTACTTCTCCGCTGCGGACTACAGCAAGGATTTCCCCTTGATGAACATAGTCGCCCAGTTCAACATTAATTTTGAGAACGTTACCACCAACGATAGGATAGACTTGTGCAATCTTATTATTATCCGCTGTAATCTTCCCGAAAAACTTGATTTCATTACGGACTTCTTGCAGGGTTGCATTGCTAAATTCACATTTAGTCATCATCGTATCGCTTATAGCAAATGTAGGTGAAACAGTTTCTGTTTTTTTGTCAGAACATCCGCTGAATAATAAAACTCCAAAGAGCGATAAAGCTGTGGTTGCGAGTATAAATTTTAATGTTTTCATTGTTTTAATAAATTTAATAAACTTCTTTTCCGATGGTAAAGTTGAGCTGCTCGGCTGATACCGCCAGCTGCGTTTTGATTCTTGCGATTTCTGCTTGTGCACTGTTATAGGACTCAAAGAAATCGACAAACTCCAGAAGCGAAATGTTCCTTTTTTGGAAGTTATCCGACATACCTTTGAGCGTAATTTCAAAGTCAGAATTATAGAGTATAGTTGCCTTCTTATATTCTGTAACAGCTTGATTGAAAAGAGAAAAACTGTTCTGTACATCAGCCAGAATACTGTTTTTTACATCTTCATCTGCATACTCTGACTGCTTTACTTTGTGAGCTGCTGATTCTATATTGCCTTGATTTCGGTTCCAAAAGGGGAGTGGTATTGCAAATCCTATATTAAATTGATTTCGAAACGCTCCACCGCTTTGATCATAGGATGCAATCAGATTTAGGTCGGGTATTGCTAAATTCTTTTGATAGATAAGGTTCTGCTTGGCAAGGGTTTTATTTTGCTCGGAAATGAGATAATCCGAACGGTTTTCGAGTGCTATTTGATTCAGCTCTTCCAACTCTAATGTTTTGAGTGATGAAACATTTATCTCGCTGATAACGGGAACAACAATTTTGTTTGTGCGGAGAATAGTTTGGATTTTTGACCGTTCATCATACATTTGTTTGAGGAGTTCTGCACGGTCATTATTGAGGTTCAGGTACTCTACTTTTAGGCGTACAACATCTTTAAGTGGAATATTGCCAATCGTTACTTGTGATTGAAGCGAAGCAAGGATGGTATCTAAAAGCCGAAGCTGATTATTATATTTATTCAGGAGAACTTCCTGATGATTCAACGAATGGAGATTACTGTGAATCTGAAATTTCAATTGTCGGATTAAGTCCTTAAATTCAAGTTCGGCAATCTGAGCATTTGTTTTTGCAAGATCTATTTCCGATTGATGTTTTCCACCTAATGTTATAAGCTGCTCGAGTTGGAACGACATCTGCCCGTTAGAGCCAATGTGGAACGGCTTATTGTTCTGCGGGTCATACGCGTTGAAATCCGCGGTGAAGAGGGGATTGGGGTATAGTTCAGCTTGGATTATCTGTGCTTTTTGTGCTTCAATATTCATTGATGCTGCAAGAAGCTGATAATTAGTAGATAGAAATATGCTGTCGGCTTGACGTAACGTTATGCGTAAACTATCGGCAGCCCACAGCCTGCCGGAGAATATGAACATAACGAGAATCAATGGAATGAATCGAGTGATTTGTAGTTTGGTTTTCATTGCTCTTTATAAATGTCAGTGAAGTTGTAGTGCGAAATTATCACACAGCACCTTAAGGACATCTTAAAGAGAATAAAAATTAGCTTAAAGGGTTTTTGGGCAGCTCAACAATGAAAAGATTGTTACCGGGTTCAATAGTTTGATAGTGAATTTTGCCGTGATGGAGTTCTATAATCCTGCTGACCAATACCAAGCCTAATCCGAATCCTCGCTTACCTTTGCTGTTTTCTCCACGAAAGAAATGTTGAAACAGGTATTGTTGCTCGTTTGCGCTGATAGTTTTACCAAGATTTTGGAACTCAATCCGAAGTGATGTTTTTGTGGGAATGATAGTGATGTTCGATGTATTTGCATCACTGTAATAGATTGCATTGGTAGCAAGATTCATAAGTGCCGACGTAAGCAACCTGCTGTTTGCACGTACCATTAGTGAACGTTCATCATCCAATTCCCCGTTAATATCAACGATAAACTCATATTGCGGGTGCAGCTTTTTAATCTCGTCGATAATATCAAAAATCATATCGTCGATTCGTACCAATTCGAACGAAAGGGTATTGCCTGATTCAGTTTTGGATATTTCGAGCAGGGCGTTTATAATATCACTTAGGGTTTTGGTGTCTTCCTTTTGGTTTACTAATTGCGCTTTTAGTGCATCAATATCAGTTTCTTTTTCGAGACGTTCAAAATTTGAAACCAGGATTGCAATCGGTGTTTTAAGCTCATGTGAAATATGATGAACGGCGTGTTTCTGAAAGGAAAATGAGTCGCTTAAGCGTTTCATTAATTCATTAAACCTGAGGGCAAGAAGGTTGATTTCATCTTTTGAGGAAGGTACACTGATAAAAGAATTTGCAGAATCGATATTAATCCCGGTAATTTCGGTTGCCATACTGTTGATAGGCTGCGATATTTGCTTTGAAATAAAATAGGTGATAAGCAGAACTACGGCAGTGATTATCAGGAAAGACGAGACAAGAATTGTCTTTAGATAATTAAGTTTAGTAATTCCAAATGTATCATACGCTTTTGTGATGCCATAATAACTTTTATTTTGTATCTGAAAATACATTGCCACTACTTGAAAACTATCCTCGGTAGCAACTATTACCGGATTTGAAGGCGAAAGCTGATGGAGAATAGAATCCGAGTACGAGATTTGCGTATCATCCAGACTTGTATAAATCGGCTTCTTGTTTTCATCAAACAAGAGTACCTTTTCATTAAACAAACTGTTGATAGTGTATTTATCCATCGTTTGGAGTAAATCGCGGTCAATCTCTTGTATTTCTATCAGAAATTTTAAAGTAGTTGTAGTTTTCTCCCTTAGTCGTTGGTCGAATTCTTCCTGACGGAAATTGGCAAACAAGGTGTAAATAAACAGGAAGGAGAGTCCGACTAATACAATCGTAGTGGAGGAGAAATAGAGTGTTATTTTCCTGCGGATTCTCATTGTTTATACTCAAGATAATATCCGTAACCGATTTTTGTTTTTATTAATTTAAGTGGGAAAGGTTTGTCTATCTTATTCCGCAAGAAATTGATAAACACCTCGATTGTATTGGTATTGGCATCAAATGACCTGCCCCATATTTCTTTGATAAGTTCTTGCTTTGTTACTACATTACCCTGTGCCGAAGCTAACTTAAGAAGAATTTGATATTCCCGGGGAGTGAGGATGATTTCGACATTATTACGCTTTACTTTTTTGGTTTTCTGATTTATGATTAGGTCTTCGATTGTAATTGTTTCATTCACTATTTCATGAGGATTACCTGCTCGTTTAATAAGGGATTTCACACGTAAAAGCAGCTCCTTCATATAGAAAGGTTTGGTGAGATAATCGTCTGCTCCGCTGTCGAATCCTGTTACCTTATCTTCCAGTTCATCAAAGGCAGTCAGGAACAGTACAGGAGTTGTTATGTTGTATGAGCGGAAGTCCTTACAGAGGTCATAACCATTTTTATACGGTAAATTTATATCTAGGATAACGCAATGATAGTCATTCCTTTTTAGCATTTTTTCTGCGATCAACCCGTCGAACGCAACCTCTACCGTGTAGTTATCCTCGATAAAGGAATCACGGATGTTTTGGCTTAAAACTGGGTCGTCTTCTACTACGAGAATGTTCATTGATAAGGGGCTTGGTTATAAAGATACATAGTATGGCTTACCTGATTTAACAGAGCGTTTTGTGCAAAATTAGAGATAATCACTTCATAATCTATACGTTAATTTTCAAAAATAGGTTTAGGAGAAAGTGTGTAATCATCCTCTACCTGGCACAATATCTCTTACGACTTCAAACGTATTCCTCCACCCTAATACTGAAGCAACCGTTCGCTTTTGACTTCCTTCACCGCCATATACCACAATACATTCCTCGGCTGGAAAACCTGTAATTTTTTGCCACGATTGCAGTGTTGAAAAAAAACTGTCCGAAATTGTGGATCCTGATTTTATTTCTATTGCGCGGAGCTTACCATTATGCTCGATAATGCAGTCGATTTCAAGCCCACGATGATCACGCCAGAAA
>CALMMI010000625.1 GCA_937868245.1 uncultured Ignavibacteria bacterium
GGCAAAGGGAGTAATCTGGGGTGGGGTATTTCAGCAGACAAATTTGGCAACACTTACATTAATGGAAAATTTAGTGATACTTTGAAATTTGAAAACAATTTGCAATTGTACCCTCGCCTCAATAGTGACAATAATTTTATTGCCAAATTCGATGTATCAGGCAACATTATCTGGGCTAACAAAATTGACGGATACCGGGGCTTTAATTATTCTAATCATGGAATTCGTATTGACAATAAAGGAAATAGTTATTTCGTAGGTGAGTTTGCGGATACTTTGAAAATCGGTTCTACCATTATTACTACTCCTATATACTATGATTCCTGTTATGAATACAAGACAAAAAAAAAGAAACCCTGTATTCGAAATTTACAGGCAATATTTATAGCAAAGTTCAATTCAAACGGCACATTACTTTGGGTAGAGAAAATTGTTGAATCTAAAAATGGAACTCTTCATGGTAAAGCAATTTCAATTGATAACAACGGAAATTGTTTCATTACCGGAACTTTCTCTGATACTTTACTTTTTAATAGTAATTTTACAATTATTTCTACAGGATTAACAGCAGATATATTCATAGCAAAAACAGATAGCAATGGAAAAGGACAGTGGATTAAAAAAGCTGGTGGTAGGAATGTAAACCAAGATATAGGAAATGATATAGCAACAGATAATGTAGGGAACAGTTATATCACTGGTACTTTTTTAGATACAGCAACTTTTGACAATCATATTATTGAAGGTACTCCAAACAACATGTTTCTGGCAAAATATGATGTTTTAGGAAACTGTATTTGGGCTAAGAAAATTGGAGGGAATGTTGGAGAACCAAAAAGCATCAAGATTGACAATTTAGGCAATTTATATATTACAGGAAGTTTTTTTTCAACTGCAAAACTCGATTCGATAACGTTAACATCTTATGGAATTGATGATATTTTTGTAGCAAAGTATTCTGCTGACGGGAAATGCATATGGGCTAAAAATGCAGGAGGTAAACGACATGATTCAGGTTCGGACATAGCAATTGATTCATTTGGTAATTGCTTTATCATTGGTAATGTGCTTGACGAATACCATTTTGGTAATAAGACATTTACTTCTGATGATACAGATATATTTGTCGCAAAATATGACACCTTTGGGAATATTGTCTTTGTCGAAAAAGTGACATGCGCAAGTATATCGACATTAGTTGGAAATGGAATTGCTTTGGATAGTTCCGGTGCTGTTTTTGTAACAGGCTTTTATGAAGGAAAAGCTTTTTTCGGCTCTAATACACTTATTGGAGCAGGTAGTATAAATATTTTTCTTGCTAAACTATCAAACATACCTTTAGGTGTAGCAGAAAATAATTCGAGCGAATTAACAACTTTTGTTAATCCCAATCCTTTTTCCACTTCTAGTACCATCCATCTACAAAAAGAATCAATCAATTCCTCCTTAACTGTTTATGACATTTTTGGACGAGCAGTAAAATCTATTGATTTTTCAGGTAATGAAATAACGATTGACAGGGATAATCTAAGCAATGGTTTATATTTTTACAAAATAGGTGACGATACAATTCTATCATCAGGAAAATTAATTGTAATTGACTGACATTAAATTAAATCAGATGTGATAACAGTATCAAATTAGTAAATCTTTTAGTCCTTTTCAATCGCAATCATTGCCACAGCAAGTGTTGCAGAATGAGAGAGTGAAATATGAATTTTGCACTCCCCCCACCTTTCAGCCATCAAACCCGAAAGTTCAATTGTGGGTTTACCGCTCGGCTCGTTCTTAATTCCTACCAAATTTAAGGCAAAACCATCCCTCATCCCCGTCCCGATTGCTTTGCTGAATGCTTCTTTGGCAGCAAATCGTGCTGCATAATGCTGTCCCTTGTGCATTTTGAAGGATTCACAGTATGCCCGCTCTGTTTCCGTAAATATCTTTTTCAAAAAGCGTTCACCGAATTTTTCGATTGACTCTTCAATTCGATGTACTTCTGTAATATCTGTTCCGATTCCGATTAACATAAATTTTACGAGTATTATAGGGTTTTGTTTTCGATTTAATTGGAATGTATTCAAATAGAGAATATTTTGACACAATATTATTGTATCTGCCCCTCAACCTTCGGCAGCCCCAATATCTCCCTTGCCCTGTTCAATGATTCATCGATATCCCCGGGAACATTCTCTTCACCAATTTCTTCAAGAAAACCAGACCGCTGAATCGTAACAAGCGGTTGGGTGTGAATATCCGAAATAATAAAAGCAATCCCGTTTTTCTTACAATTTTCATACACTTCCGTTAGTGTTTGTAATCCGGTAGAATCAATCGCCGGAACATTGCGCATACGAATTATCCGAACCTTCGGTTGTGCCGATACAAGCTCCATTGCCTCCCTAAATTTATACGCAGCTCCAAAAAAGAAAGGTCCGTTAATTTCAAATACATCCACACCTTCGGGAACGTTTCGTTTGTCGATGGAGTTCGGGTCGTCACTTTGCTCATCATCATTAATTTCGCGGGAAATGACCCCAACATTCGTTACCGAAATCATCTGCCGCATAAATAGGAACACTGCCAGCAAAAGTCCAATTTCTATTGCAACAGTAAGGTCAACCAAAACGGTTAGCCCGAATGTTACTAATAATACCGCAATATCACTCTTCGGGCTGTTCATAAGCGAGCGGAAACTTCTCCATTCACTCATATTATATGCTACAATCACAAGTATTGCCGATAGGGCAGGAAGTGGAATAAGTGTTGCCCACCGTCCAAAAAATAGCATAATAAGCAATAATGTTACCGAGTGAATCATCCCGGCTATTGGTGTGCGTCCACCGTTTTTAATGTTCGTTGCGGTTCTTGCAATTGCCCCGGTAGCAGGTATTCCACCAAAAATCGGACTTGCAATATTCGCTATGCCCTGAGCAATCAATTCAGTATTTGAGCGGTGCTTAGTCCCAATCATACCATCGGCAACAACTGCCGATAACAATGCCTCGATTGCACCAAGTATAGCAATTGTAAGGGCAGGTTGGAATAATTCCTTGACAATAGCTAAATTTATATGCGGAAATGAGGGCATCGGAAACGACGAAGGAATCTGACCGAACCGTGAACCGATTGTCTCTACATTCAGGCCCAATACTTGTACAGCAACTGTTGCAGCAATCAATGCTATCAGAGAACCCGGTATTTTCTTGATAAACCGCTGCCAGGTAATGATTAATACAACAGAACCTAACCCAATAACTGTAGAAGCAATATTAACTGATGAAAAATTTTGCGCGTATAACATCCACTTTTCAATGAAATCAGGAGGAACTGTACCAATTTTCAATCCCAAAATATCCTTCACCTGCGACGAGAAAATAATAAGTGCGATACCACTCGTAAATCCAACAACCACCGGATGGGGAATAAACTTGATAATGGACCCGAGCCGCACCAAACCCATAATTATTAGGAAAATCCCTGCAAGTAAGGTGGCAATTGTAAGCCCTTCAATCCCGTATTTTTGGACTATCCCATACAGAATCACTACGAACGCACCGGTTGGTCCTGCAATCTGAACGCGGCTTCCACCTAATGCAGATACAAGGAAACCTCCGATTATCGCTGTATAAAGACCTTTTTCAGGTGATACTCCCGAGGCAATTGCAAAAGCAATTGAAAGAGGCAGGGCAACTATTCCCAGAATCAAACCGGAGGTTGCATCAGCAATAAAGTGATTCTTCGTGTAGGTAGGAAGTATTGAAAAAAGTTTGGGCTTAAACACTTGTACTCCTATACATAAGTTTATTATTTACAAAATTGTTAGAGAATGCAGAGCTGTTGAAAGCGGATTGTGGCGGGAAATAAGACAGGTCTTGATTCCAAACTCTTGGGCGGCAACAAGGTTTTTGGGTGTATCATCAAAAAACAAAGCATTCTCGGGTTTTATATTCATTGCCTCGATTGCATACCGGTAAATCTTGGAATCCGGTTTTCTACAACCCAGTTTGTACGAGAAAAAACAATCATGCAATTCTAAATATAAGGGCAGACATTCCTCTTCAATTTTCTGAAAATGAATCTCATTTATATTACTTAGAAGGGCGACCCTATATCTTTTTTTCAACGACTGCACAATGCCGAGAGATTCAGGAAAAAGACCTAAGAGCATTGTGTTCCACGCAGTATCTATTTCCTTATCTGATGCTTTTATTTGATAAAGGACACGAAGCCGGCTACGAAATTCATCTGAACTGATAAGTCCTGAATCGTATTTACTAAACACATCATCCTGTGATTTCAGTGAAAAGTCAATTTCTTTATATGCTGTGGAAAGTTCACTGAGAGCAGAACGGGTTTGCTCGTGGGCAATATCAAATAAAACGCCGCCTAAATCTAAAATGATTGTATCAATTTCCATATTATAACGGTTTGAATTGCTCAAACGCCTGATGACATGAATTGCAATAATGAATCGACCTGCACAGAGTAGGTCCGAAAGGTGTTTGCACTACCGTTTGCGTACTTCCGCAATGCGGACATGCAATATTCTCAAGAATATCGAGTTCAAAGGCAAGTTCATAGCGTGGAGGTGGAGCCAGACCATGTTTTTTGAGGGCAAGAAGTCCGGCTTCTGTTATCCGGTTGGAATCCCAGGGGATATCATAATTTACGGTAACAACTACGTCCCCAAACTCTTCGAGGCGTTTTTCTACGTCCTCTTTCATAACAGCAATTGCAGGACATCCTACAAAGGTAGGAGTCATTTGTACTCTGATTTGCTCATCTACTATTTCCACTTTGGTGATTACACCTAAATCCACTACCGAAATTCCGGGAATTTCAGGATCTCTCACATCTTGAAGAGCAGCAAGTATTTCATCTGATGTTACCATTCTGCTGATGGATCGGTACTAATTACTTCTGTCATTTCCTCGAGCAGCGGTTGAAGGTATTCTGTATGGATACCTGTTCTACCTCCGTACGATGGTTTAACAGTTTCAATGTCGGGCAATACGAGTGTTGCTTTTTGAAGCGTTATTGATATTGTTTCCAGCCATTTGCTTTGGAGTTCTGCTTCACCGCCAAATATTTGCTCGCTTATCAATTCACCCTCGAACTCCGATGGCTCAAATATACCCAGTGCAAGGGGAAAACAAAGGTTAAGGGCTGCCTGCATTCTGGAATGACTGTCCTCATTTCCCTTAGCACCAAGTTGAGCCACCCAGGTATTTGCATGGAACACATGATATTTAATTTCTCCCCGGACTTTCTTTGCAAGCTGGGCAAGCGGAAGGAACGAAGATTTTTCGAGCATTTGATAACGGAGCATTTCGGCAGTATCGAACAAGAAATGACGCATTAAACTGAAATCATAACCGCCAATCGGATATTCCACCAAATGACAGCACTTCATTTGCAACAAGTTACGCGAGAAAGCTGAAGTATCTGGGTCCGGTTCACCAAGTGTTTCAAGTATCAGAAACAGAGCTAAAGCATGTCCGATTTTATCCTGAGCAATGGACGAAAAAGCAATATCTTCTTCAAGTATCGGACCCAGTGCAGTCCATTCGGAATTGCGGTGA
>CALMMI010000626.1 GCA_937868245.1 uncultured Ignavibacteria bacterium
TATTGGGGTCAATTAAGCAGTTCATACCGTCGCCGTCGTTCACTTGAGTCCAATCTCCGTTTTTAAGCATGTTTGTACCATTATCTTGAGCACCGCCCAAGAGAATAGTATTTGAGGAGGCTGAAGCAATTCGATAAAATTGCATAATTCCCAAACCTGCACTTACATCATTCCACGTTTTGCCGTCGTTAGTTGTTTGAAATACTCCCCCATCTGAACCTGTATAAACCGTTGAAGGACTGTTTTCTGAAACAGCCAAATCATGAATATCCGCGTGAACATACGGCAGATCATTATCGCCGTACCAATGAGCGTTACAAGTCCAAGAAGTTCCGCCATTGGTGGTTTTCCAGATGTTAATTCCTCCTACATACACATCCTGTGAGCTTGATGGTGAAACTGCAATAGCAAGGTCGTACCAACCCTGAAATTCTTCGCTTGGACTATCGTTACCGTCAGCTTCATAACCGAGCAGATTCAATTTTGTTGTTTTCGCTTGCCATGTTTGACCGGCATTCGAGGATGAGTAGAACCCGCCGAATCCCCAATTGTTTTTTGAAGCACATACTGCATATATCATGTCCGAATTATAAGAGCTTACTCCGATTGCTACTCGCCCTACATTTGTTGGGATACCTGTATTAAGCTTAGTCCAGGTTGAACCTTCGTTTACCGATTTGTAAATCTCATTTCCAGTTGAGGCATATAGTGTGGTTGCATCTTCGGGCTTAAATTCCATATCGTAAAAACGTCCACCTTGGGTAATTGTCCATGTAGTACCTCCGTCAAAAGTTCTATAGACACCTTGGCTGGTAGCTGCAAGAACTATATTAGGATTAGTTGGCGACACGAGCAAACGACTGATAAGCCGCGCATTACTTGTTTGCCAGTTAAGCCCGGTTGTCTGCCACGTTGCTCCACCATCGGTTGATTTTATAACGCCCAGACTGTAGCTTACATAATCCTGCACATCTTTATCGTAGAGAACGCCATCGCCGTCACCTGTGGCGAGATATATAATATTCGGATCTGTTGCAACGGTCGCTATATCCGTTACACCAAGTATTGGAATGCCGTCCGTTTTTACTGTCCACGTATTGCCTTTGTCGGTACTTTTCCATGCACCTCCTGCAGCAGTGCCTGCCCATACATCACTTGGGAAAGCGGGGTTGAGGTGGATTCGGTTTACTCTGCCCGCACCGCCTTTGGTGGAAGTTCCGAATGGTCCTCGTGGTTTCCATTGGGCATTTGCTGTTGGGGATAAGGTTATATCCCCTTTTTTGTTTTTGTCTGCTTGCTTTTTTACAGTTTCATTGTAGATTACCATCGGGTTGGGGAATTTACCGTCGGGTGTTACTCGCTGTTTCCAGAACCATTCCCAGCGTTTGTAATTAGCATAGGAACCGTCTTCGCTTTCACGTTTTTCTTCTTTTTTCTCTTTTGATAGGGTTGATTGACGGGCTTTGAAATACTCCAACGAACGTTTTTGTATATCAAAAAAATTGGGCGATGTGCTTTGCTGTGAAAATGCCTGCACCGTTAGGATAATAACGGCAAGCAAGCAAAAGAATGCTAACTTCATGCAGATATGTAATTTGTTGCAGGATAAACAACATGGGGTATAGAATGGTGAAACAGAACTGCTGTTCTATTGGATAACACCTATCTATTTTGCGAAAGTACGGATTTTTTTAGATGTGGGGAAGGGAAAAAGTTTGTGGAATGGTATGGAATTAAATGAATTTTATTCTGAAAGTAATGGATTGGTTTTAATATCTGCAAAATTGAAATTCAAATATACATATGATAAACATTCATCAGAACCTGTGTATTGTAAAGCTAAATTGGAAATTATGTATCTCTGATCAGTGTTCTATAGTAAAAAAATGTAATTTTGTCTAAGATATTAGGTATCAGTTAATTCTTGTCTTACTTTTTGAAAAGAAAGCAGATGAATCATCAAATAAGCTGCTGCCGCAGCCCCCTAAATGCCTGGACAAAAATTCTACTTATATTGCAACCCAAAA
>CALMMI010000627.1 GCA_937868245.1 uncultured Ignavibacteria bacterium
AATGTGTGGCACAAGGCGTTCCTTTCGCCCGTGAATACGGAGGATACTTGGCTAACCGTTCATTCGGCGGAGCGCAGGTTTCGCGTACATTTTATGCAAAAGGTCAGACAGGGCAGCAATTATTACTCGGCGCGTATTCCGCTCTCTCTCGTCAGATTGGCGCAGGAACGGTGAAAATGCATAACCGTAAGGAAATGCTTGATTTGGTACTTGTGGATGGTCACGCACGGGGGATAGTCACCCGTGATTTGGTTTCGGGTAAGATTGAATCGTTTGCAGCCGATGCCGTTATTTTGGCAACAGGCGGATATGCGAATGTATTCTACCTTTCTACCAACGCCAAAGCATGTAACGTAACCTCTATCTACCGTGCACACAAAAAAGGTGCAGGATTTGCAAATCCTTGCTACACTCAAATCCATCCTACATGTATTCCTGTGAGCGGCGACCATCAGTCGAAACTTACGCTTATGTCGGAATCACTCCGTAATGACGGAAGAATTTGGGTTCCAAAAGCAAAAGGCGACAAACGTCCGGCAGATCAAATCCCAGAAAGTGAACGCGATTATTATTTAGAAAGAAAATACCCGAGTTTCGGGAATTTATCTCCACGTGACATTGCATCGCGTGCAGCCAAAGAAGCTTGTGATGAAGGTCGCGGTGTGGGTTCGAGCGGATACGGTGTCTATCTTGATTTTGCGGATTCTATCAAACGTCTGAGCGAGGAAACAATCGCCGAACGCTACGGAAACCTTTTTGAAATGTACGAGCGTATCACCGGTGAAAACCCGTATAAGTCTCCGATGAGAATTTACCCTGCACCGCACTATACAATGGGCGGGCTGTGGGTGGATTATAACTTGATGAGCACGATTCCCGGATTGCACGTTTTGGGCGAGGCGAATTTCTCCGATCACGGTGCTAACCGTTTGGGCGCAAGCGCGCTCATGCAAGGTTTGGGCGACGGGTATTTCGTTATCCCTTACACAATCGGACAGTACCTCGCAAGCGAGAAAACAGCGAAGGTAACGACCGACCATCCTGAATTCAAAAAGGCGGAACAAGCGGCTACGGCTCAAACACAACGATTATTAAATATTAACGGCAAACGCTCTACTAATTCATTCCACCGCGAGCTTGGGCTGTTGATGTGGGATAAATGCGGTATGGCGAGAACAGAACAGAGTTTGAAAGAAGCGTTGAAACGTATTCCTGAACTTCGTGAGGAATTCTGGAAAGATGTGAAAGTAACAGGAGTAGGCGAAGAGCTCAATCAATCACTGGAACACGCAGGACGGGTTGCGGATTTCCTCGAGTTTGCAGAATTGATGTGCTACGACGCTCTCGAACGTGAAGAATCATGCGGCGGACACTTCCGCTCGGAATATCAAACCGAAGACGGGGAAGCACTCAGAAACGACGATAAATTCTGCCACGCTGCCGTTTGGGAATATAACGGTGCGAACAACAAGCCCATCCGTCATAAAGAAGAACTGACTTTTGATAATGTTCACTTAGCAACAAGGAGCTACAAATGAAACTCGTGCTTAAAATCTGGCGACAACAAAATGGCAATTCCGAAGGGAAAATCGTTGATTATATGCTTGATGAAGTTAGCCCCGATATGTCGTTCCTCGAAATGCTCGATGTCCTTAACGAAAAGCTTATTGCGAAAAACGAAGAACCCGTTGCGTTCGACCACGACTGCCGCGAAGGTATATGTGGTGCGTGCAGCTTGATGATAAACGGCGTTCCGCACGGTCCTGAAAAGGCGACGACTACCTGCCAGCTTCACATGAGAAAATTCAAGGATGGCGAGGAAATAGTGATTGAACCGTGGAGAGCATCCGCTTTTCCGGTGATTAAGGATTTGGTGGTGGACAGAAGCTCATTCGACAGAATCATCCAAAAGGGCGGGTATATTTCCGCCAATACGGGTAATGCACAGGATGGAAATACACTCCCAATCTCCAAGATAGATGCAGATGCCTCGATGGATGCTGCGGCGTGTATCGGTTGCGGTGCATGTGTGGCTGCCTGCAAGAACGGCTCTGCAAGTTTATTTGTAGCGGCGAAACTCTCCCATCTAGGGCTCTTGCCGCAAGGGCAACCCGAACGCGGCAGCAGGGTACTCGCAATGGTAATGCAAATGGACGAAGAGGGCTTCGGTTCATGCACGAATACATACGACTGCGAAGCGGCGTGTCCGAAGGAAATCAGCGTGAGAAATATTGCGCGGATGAATAGGGATTTCTTCAAGGCATCGCTGTTTGGGGTGTAGGGGGATTTATTTGTTTTTTAGTGGGAATTAGCCGTTTCAGCGTTTGCTGGAGCGGCTTTTTTGTTATGAGGTTTATTTCATTTGTGGGATTTGGGGAAAGGGTTAATTTTGCAGTAGTTATTTAATGTTGGGTATATAATTAATATCATTGCATGTAAATGGATATAGATTCAGAGCTAAAATTTGACGACTTAGTACTAATAAAGCACCTCAAAAGTGTTGATAGTCCATTTGTTGCTCAAATACAAAAAGTTTATGACCAAGTGAAAGACGTTTTGAATACTAGAGTGCAACGTGTCTTTTCAGAGTTTACTCTTCACAATACTCAACATTCATTTAGAATTATGGAGTATATGGGTAAATTGGTTTATGATTATACAAAACTAACTGAACTTGAAATTGCTTTGCTTATTTATTCTGCTCTATTGCATGATATTGGAATGGCTGTAAGTGAGGAAGACATAGCTGCAATCAAAAGTGATTCTTTTCAATTTTGTGAAGTGAAGTTTTCAGCAATGTTGAAAATAAAGGATAATGATGAGAGCCTAGCTTTGCAGGAATATGTTAGAAGAATACATGCTTCATTATCAAGCAGATATATACTCGATAATCTCCAAAACGAGTTAACTATACCTAAACCAACTACATTAAACTTTGCAAAAGAATTAGCACTAATATGCAAAAGTCATACAGAAGATTTTGACTGGATAAAATCAAATCTCAAATCATACGAAGTTAAAGGTGATTATGCTTTTAACTCTCAATATATTGCTTCCATTCTTCGATTGGCAGACATACTCGATATAGATGGTAACAGAACTCCATATAATCTTTATAAACTTATATCCCCTAAAGGTTTTAGCGACGAGGAATGGAGAAAACACTTTGTTGTTTCAAATAATGATAAGATAAATGTAAATGAAAAGACAGGACAGAAAAAAATAGTTTTTCATGGTAAATGTGAAAATCCAAGTATTCATAGAAAGTTATTAGATTACATTGAATGGGTGAAAAATGAGTTAACAAATGCAACAGCATTAGTCAATAATATGCAGCCTCAATATAATTTGTTCTATGACCCAAATCCTGAAGTAAATATTCAAACTGAAGGATATACTTTCTCAGATTATAAAATGACTTTAGAATATAAGGCAATAAGCTCTTTGCTTATGGGGGAAAAGATTTATGGAAATAAATCATTGGGACTCCGAGAGCTTGTCCAAAATTCAATTGATGCTTGCAGGGTGCGACAAGAGAGTGTATCTAAAAGTCAACAATTTGGAGATGAACCCTATATTCCTAGAATTAAAGTGATTTTAGATAGAGAAAAGAACCAAGTGACTATAAAAGATAATGGCTCTGGTATGTCTCATGAAATTATTAAAAAGAACTTCCTAAATATAGGAGTTTCTTATTATAACTCAATGGATTTTCTACTAAATGATTTTGAATATCATCCAATAGGAAATTATGGAATTGGCTTTCTATCATGCTTCATGCTTTCAGATGAAGTAACTGTTCATACAAGACATTATTTGTCAAAAGATAAATATACAATTCAACTTGAAAAAGGAGATGAATGGTCATCTCTAACTCAATTAGATGATCTAAATTTCAATGG
>CALMMI010000628.1 GCA_937868245.1 uncultured Ignavibacteria bacterium
GTGGTTTATTCAGATAATCGTCGGCACCGGATTCTAATGCTTCAATACGTTGTTCTTTTACAGTACTTGCAGTAATGATAATAAAATATGTTTCTTTGAGTATTTCATTTGAACGTACTTTTTTGCACAAGTCTATACCGCTTAACCCTGGTAATTGCAAGTCACAAATAACAATTGAAGGAGTTTTAGCTTGAAGAACAGCCCATCCTTCACTGCCATTTGATGCAGTATCCACCGCTGCATTAGGAAATGCACGGCTGATAATTGATTGCAGTGTAACAATTATCGTAGGTTCGTCATCTATGATTAAGAAAGATAGCATCACTGTTGAGAGAATAAATGAACAATAAGTCCGGTCATAAAGAAGCAAGTTTATACAATTAAGTAACAGCTTTAAAGCGAATCTTTAGATTTCTGAAATTTCACTAAAATAGAGACCCGACGGTTAGAAACATCAAAAGGGTTTTCAACTGTACGGAGTTTACGGTCGGCATATCCGGAAACGCTTGCAATTTGCCCTTCCCACAAACCTCCGAATTCAAGTACCCTCCTTGCCGCATTAGCACGGTCACCGGATAGTTCCCAGTTAGAATACCCTCGCCCGGAGCCGTACGGGCGACTGTCTGTATGTCCTTCAATATCAACATAATTTGGCATTTTACCAACTTCGATTGCAACTTTTTTTAGTATTTCAACTGCTTCTTTAGTTAAGATTGCACTCCCTACCTGAAAAAACACATTATCCTTGGATTCCACCATTTCTATTCTTAGTCCATCATTAGTAATTTCTACTTTTAATGACGAGAGTAAGTCTTTCAAACTGGGTTGCCCTTCTGCCAATTCTTTAAGTTGTTCCGTTAGTTTTTGTTCTAATTTAGTTATTCGTGTACTGTCCTGTTTGGTCTCTACCATTATTTGCTGTTTTACGGAATCAGGGATCTTAGGTTGAGTTTTACCACCGGCTTCCCCACCCTTTTCGGTGTAATTATCTACATAATTTTCACCTTTTGTCCCATCGTATTTAGCTCGTACCATCTTCATATTAACAGGAAGTGCCTTGCCTGTTTTAAAGCTGAACACACCGGGGTCTTTAAAATAATTAGCCATACTTTGCTTGGATTGCTGGCTAAGTCCCACAATCCACATCACAAGAAAGAATGCCATCATGGCGGTAACGAAGTCGGCATACGCAACTTTCCATGCACCACCATGGTGCGCATGAGGAGCATGTTTCCTCCGCTTCTTTATAATAATCGGTTGTTCTAGATTCGGTCCTTCTGACATTGATTACCACTTAAATAGTATGTGAAGTATTTTTTCAATACGTGTTTATCTTAGCGTTTTTTTGTAGCTTCTTCTGTTTCTTTGAATGAAGGTCTTTCACCAGGGTCAATTGACCTGCGAGCGTATTCAATTGACACTGCAGCAGGTGTTCCCTTTGCAAAAGCAAGTAAAGCTGCTTTAATAGAATTAAGGTATCTGCCTTCTCCGTTAACTGTATGCTCCATGTTTTTGGCAAGTGGACCAACAAGACCGTAGCTCATCAAAATACCGAAGAATGTTCCCACCAAAGCAGCAGCAACACTATGACCGATAATTTCAGGTGGCTGGTCAATAATACCCATAGTGATAATAACACCCAAAACCGCAGCTACGATACCTAACCCCGGAAAAGCATCACTAACCGTAGTTAAAGCATTAGGAGCTTGCAGTTCAGCTGTATGAAGTGTTTCAAGGTCAATATCCATCAGTTCTTCTAAATCATTTGCAGGTACACCGCCACTCAGAACAACTTTCAAGGTATCACAAAGGAAATCTACAGCATGATGATTTGCTAGGAATGAGGGGTATTTTGAAAATATAGAACTTGATTCCGGTGTTTCAATATGTGGTTCAAGAGCTATTAATCCTTCGCGCTTGGCAAACTGAAACAATTCATACATCATTTGCAATAGTTCTATGTATGTTGTTTTATTTACTTTGCTTCCCTTTAATGTACCCATTATTCCCTTGAGTACCGCCATAGTAATCGACAAAGGATTGGCTACAAGCATCGAACCAATGGCAGCACCACCAATGATAATAAATTCATTCCATTGGAGAAGAATCAGAAGATTGCCCTCGTGCATTGTATAGCCAAGCACAATACTTCCGAAAACAAGTACAATTCCAATTATCACAAACATAAGTAATCCTTATAATTCAGTAAGTTATATTCAATCAGTGTGAAATTTCTTTTTAATATTCTATTTTTTTAATTCTTTTAAGCGATCTAATACAGAATGCCTGTCAGGTGATTTTTCCAATGCTTTATTATAGGCTTCCCTTGCCAATTCGGAACTGCCATTTTTTAAATATGCATCACCTAAATGTTCTAATATAGTGGCACTTGCTTCAGAATTCTCTGTTGCTTTCAATAGATTGTCCAACGCTTGTTTGTAATTACCCAATTGGTAATGTACCCAGCCGTACGTATCTCTATATGAAGTATTCTCCGGTTGTGCGTTTACTGCTTTTTCTGCCATCGAAAGTGCTCTGTCCAATTGCTTTCCTCGTACGGAAAGCGAATATGCATAGTTATTGTTTATAAGTGCGTTAGTCGGGTCAATCTTTAGTGCATTTTCGTAAGAGGCATCCGAGCTGTCTATGAGCTTTAAGTGGTCATAAACTATGCCAAGTTGCACCCATCCATCAATATTTTCACCATCTAAGGAAATTGCACGTTGTAAGTATGGCAGTGCTTCTGAATACTTATTATCGCCCGAAAATGCAATTCCTATATACAAAGGTATCCTGGAATCTTTCGGAAAGTCGTTTTCATAGCCTTTTAGTAAAGATACGGCACTGTCGAAATTTCTACTCTGCAAATAGTATGCCGCGAGTCTAAGGGGTAGTTCAATTGTCGTATCACGGTCTAATGCTCTATTAAAAAAAGAAGATGCAAGGGCAGAATTCCCGATTCGCGAAGCAAGAATCCCATTGCCATAATAGAAACGCCAATCAAAGCTGTGCCGGTTATTTAATTTTTCTAAATAGCCGGGTAATGTAGTTACAGTAAAGAGAACCGAATCCGAATTATCAAGTAACGTGCTGCTTATTGCTTGAAAGTACTCCTCCGTATCGTCAGACGGCAGCACTTGCTCTAATTT
>CALMMI010000629.1 GCA_937868245.1 uncultured Ignavibacteria bacterium
GAATGCAAATATACATCTTATTTTACTGTCCAGTTTTTGGGGGTAACTTCAAAACCACTCAGCAGTATAGTCGATTGGGGACATTCTATCCTCTTCCTTGGACTATTTTCTACTATTGTATATTTTATAACGGAAAAATGGATAAACAGGATTCTGCTACTTTGTGTATGCGTACTTATTAGTATTTTTTTAGTCGGTTTTCCATTTTTTACACTTTTCTTTGGTGTTTTACTACCTTCAATTATTCATGTTTTTATCTTTACCGTGCTTTTCATGTGGTCGGGAGCTAAACGCTCTAAGTCGGGGTGGGGTTATGTAAATGTAGCTTCAATGTTCCTTGTTATTTTTATCATCATCAACAACAAAATCCCTTCCTCATCTATCACTATCGACAAGTCAACACTGGATACTTTGATTGCAAGTAATTTTGATGTACTTCTTTACGAAATGAACAGATTGCTGGGAACAGGTCGTGGAGGTGATTCGGGCTTCTATTCTCCTACTGTGTTGAAAATGCAAATCTTCATTGCCTTTTCCTATACCTATCATTACGCAAACTGGTTTTCCAAAACATCCATCATTAATTGGCATCAAGTCAACAGGAAAAAGATGACAGCAGCTGTTGTCATTTGGATTGCATCGGTATTATTATACTATATAAATTACAGGTTGGGGCTTGCAGCACTTTTTGTACTCAGTATGCTGCATGTAGTTTTAGAGTTTCCGCTTAATATTAATTCCATAGTAAGTTTGGTGAAACCTCTGCCAAAAAGCAAAACTGCTCTAAGTAATACGAAAAACTAAAACGTAGACTGAGTATGTGGAATCTGAGAAACCACTATTATTTTTAACAGGAAACAAGTTTACACCTCAGTGCATTGTAAAACAGTAAGGGGCTAATTTCCAACAAGTCCTTATAGAAAATGTTCCTTAAATAAACGTGTTCCAAATATCAGCTGTACTACCAAATAAGACTATTGTTATTTTAAGTAAGCAAACTAACTAACACACATTGATTTAAACTACTTTCAGGAAAAACACCAATTTCAGGGATACTTCCTTTCGAACTTGTTGTATTTCTCATCTTACGAAATACGGTTTTTCATCCAATCAAAAACTGGTGTAACAGTTATCTTGACTGATATAAGATTTGTTGTATCATTTAAAAATTAAATCGACTCTGTAAAATAAAAGTTTGCATATTATCTTTTAACTTTTATTTTTGCATTTAAGTAATTACTTCACAGAAAAATACAAAGAATTTACAAAGAAAGATTGACGGTAGTTAATGAAAACAACAGAATGCAGCTCTTGTGGCAATCAATCCGTTCCAATAAACACCTCAATGAAGATTGACGGCAAGATTTTTTGCACAAAGTGTTTAGAGCTGAATTTTCCGACAGAAGAAAGTGTTACAGGTAAAAAAGTCGAGAAGTTGAAAGACCCCACTGTTTGTGATTTTTGCAACAAAGATAATCAGGGTATTGACTTACCTGCAATTTCGAATCTGCCAATTTGTGAAGAATGTGAAACCAAAATTAGAAACAGAACCTTTCCAAATTGGGTAAAAGGGTTTTTCGCAACAATAATATTAATTGTAATTTTTTCATTTTTTTGGAATTGGAAGTATTATCAAGCATATAAGGATCTTACCGCAGCTAACACATCCTTTCAAAAGGGTGAGTACTCCGACGCAAATACTCTGATGAAAAAAGTAGCAGATAACGTCCCTGAAGTAGAAGAGTTTAATACATTATCAAGCTTTTTCAGTGGAATTGACCTGCTAACTAAAGATAAAAGTACACAAGCACTTGCTGAACTCAATAAATGCAAGGACAAATTACCGGAAGATTACAATATCAATTATTTAATTACAAAAGCAAAATGTAACTCCTGTTTCGACAATAGGGATTACAATGGATTTTTGAAAGAATCGAAAAAATGTCTATATATGGATACATCCATAGCATTATCGTGGGCAGCCGTTGCATCTGCATATGCATGCATTTATGCTACCGAAGGACATTATTCATCTGAGGTGCTTGCAAGGAATGCTCTCTTAAAAGCTAAGTCTATCGACAATACCTCTAAAGATATGAAGGATTATTATAATAAAATAGAGTACAGGATATATTCTCGTGAAATTTTAACAAGTGCCGATTTTAATAAAAAATACCCAAGAGGTTGGGTTGTAAACTAAATACTATGTTCTTCATTCCAGGCGTACTAATTTCAATTGCAACTTTTCCCGGCATAATTGTGCACGAGTTTGCTCACATGTTGTTTTGCAAAATAAGGAAAGTAACAGTTTTCGATGTTTGCTATTTTAGAGTTGGCAATCCAGGAGGATATGTGATTCACGAAAACACAGAAGATTTTACTTCAACATTTTTAATCTCAATGGGTCCATTTATAGTAAACACTATTTTATGTTTACTTATTTGTCTCCCGGCATATATGCCTGTAAAATTCTTCAACTTAGAACATCCTCTTTCATATTTTTTGTTATGGCTTGGGATTTCAATCGGTATGCACGCGATACCATCCAATCAAGATGCTAAAAATGTTTTTGTTCAGGCGAAGCAAAATGCAAAGCAAGGGGACATTTTAGCCATTCTCTCGTTTCCATTAGTTGGGATGATATTTATATTTAATGTATTACGTTTCTTTTGGGCAGATTTGTTTTATGGAGTGGCTATCGGAATAGGTGTCCCTTCTCTAATCTTTAGTTAACGATTTTCTGTGTTTTTCAGAATACACCATCTTCAACCCCCCACACTTCCCGTATCGTTTCTCTAAATAAATCATCAAGTAATACAGTTTCAGGAGGTTGTATCTTATCAATGGATTTTACATACTTACTATAAAACTGTATTTTCTCTTCTACAAAATCATTGATGATTTGAATTTTCGGCTCTTCGTTCAATTCTTCCCCGCTTATTTTTCTTACCAGTAATTTCTCAATTTCATTTTTTAAGTTTGAATCGGTTACTTGGCTTTCTAGCAGTTTACTAAACTCCATTGGAGCCATCGTGTTTGTTTGCAATATCCAGTCGCAAGCGAGTATTGGTCTGAGAACATAAAAGTACTTTTTTACACGAACTACATCTTTTTGGAGATATGTTCTGTAGTTACCGTCAGCCATGTGCAGATAATGATAAATACATGATTTGGGGTTAAAATATTTGGATGTCATATCTCTAAGCTTGGTTGCAGTTGAGAATTGCTCCAAGTACACCATCGGGCTATTCAGCCATTCAAGAAGCGGTGGATTCGATTTTCTAAATAACCTCAATGCCTTTTTCAGCTCCCAGCCCGATAAATCAATTTCATTCGGCAGTATCTCCTCCTGACTATCCTTTTGTTCATCAATTTTTAGATACCAATCAAGTGTATGGATGTAAATGTACCGAACATCCCAGTCACTGTCAAGAGAAGCGAATCCCCATGCACGGCTTCCGCTCTCTACTGCATATAGTATTTTAATATCGTGCTGTTTTTCAAGTCGTTGTAGTTCTTTCTTAATTTCTTCGGTCATAATATTCTTCCGGTAATTATTTCATGTTATTTTAAGTCTGCTAATTTACACATATCTATAAATTCCACAAATACTCCTCAACTATTTACTAGCGATTGGATCTCTTACCTGCAACAATACTTTGATTGTATTCTTCAATCCTCCCTTTCTCCATTCTTCCATTCCCTCTTGGAATCTACCTATTGTTTCTGTATTTTTGAATAAAGAATTGCGGCTGTTTTTATCCAACAGTCATCGCATCAAAACAAACATTATAAACAGTCTTCATTACGTCCTATGAAAATAATAACATGGAACATCAATGGTATCCGTGCAGTCCATAAAAAAGGATTTTTCGAGTATATCGAGCGTGAACAACCTGATGTAATTTGTGTACAGGAAACAAAAGCCGATATTGAGCAGATACATCACGACTTCCGTTCTCCCCCGGGCTATGAAGCATTTTACCATTCCTGTTCTGTGAAAAAAGGATATTCCGGCGTTGCTACTTTTACCAAAATAAAGCCGGAAGCAACATTCAAAAATATTGGTATTGAGCGGTTCGACGGTGAAGGGCGCATCATAGCTACGGATTTCGGGGAATTTATTCTGATTAACGTATATTTTCCAAATGGCGGAATGGGTGAAGTTCGCTTGCAGTACAAACTTGATTTTTACGATGCATTCTTTACCTTTTGCGAAGATTTGAGGAAAAAAGGACGTAAACTTATTATCTGCGGTGACTATAATACAGCTCATCATACAATTGACATAGCAAGACCAAAGGAAAATATAATGACCTCGGGGTTCATGGTAATAGAGCGTGTTAAACTCGATTGGCTTCAAGAAATGAAGTATGTTGATACCTTCCGTATGTTCAACCAAGAAGGTGGAAATTATACATGGTGGAGTGTTCAGCAGCAGGCACGCCCAAGAAATGTTGGCTGGAGAATTGATTATCATTGGGTAACGGAAGATTTGGTTTCAAAGGTTGAGAGTTGCATTCACCATACCAATCAGGAAGGATCGGATCATTGTCCAGTTGTGCTTCAAATAGCGATGTAAGATACTGTTACTTCTATAGTTTTTATAGCGCAGGGTTAATTACCCCTGCGCTATGGAAATGTAATATTACTGTAAGAATTGGATTCCTGTCTGTACTTTATTCGTTCTTGCTCTGCTCAAATACCCACTCTGTTAATGCCCAGGAAAACGACCTTACTAAAATACCTCCTCAAGTTCGCATGATTCGCGTTTTCGGAGGAACAGATGAAACTCTCCCACCGATTGCAGTTTTAAGTGAGCCGACACGAAAATCGACAGTATCACCAACATTCGGAGAAAAATCAGTTACCATTGAAATGGATGTACAATCGGGATTGCCACCCTCACTTTATGCAATTTTTGTTCATTGTTCAGCGGATTGGAACGAGGATAACAATATTTTTCTGAATGAAATCACCCTAAGAACAAGTAATATTGATTGGCGAAGTGCTCCTGCTACCTCACGATATTATACCTATCGAGGCTCACTCTCCGTTCCAAATTCGCAAGTTAATTTTAAAGTGGGAGGAAATTGGAAAGCCAAGTTTTACGATTACAACAACGATGGTGTTTTATTTGCCGAAGCACATTTCTTTGTAGTTGACCCGGCAGCCGAATGCGTAGTGGACGTGTACGGGGATTTGTATGAACCTGATATGAAGGTAGGTATTTCAGCATTTACTATCGAGGCGCAAGTGCAGGCTATTCGTAGTATTATGGATAATCAGGTACAAACAGTTGTGCTTTATCGTAATAACCGCTGGTACGAACCTATTACCATCTCGCAAGTGTCGTCGCTCGAGAAATCGAATGATTATAGAAAGTACATCCCAAATACATTGGTTTCAGGATTCGGTGGATTCGGGAAACGTTTTCGAGTTGAAAAATTACCGGCTGAAAATGACTACCGTATATTAGATATGAACAATCTGGCTCTCTTCCCCCGTGGTACAGCTCCCGTTCGACTTTCTTTTGCAGATTTACGGCGCAGCGGTGGGTATTATCAGCGTGCTGATGACGGCGCAATGACAACACGCTATACATCACTTTATGATGATGAATATGTACTCGTAGAATTCGTCCTCGATCCCGAGAGCCGCCCTACCGATGAAGATGTATTTGTAGCAGGTTCTTTTAACTCCTGGCAACCTGATGCCAATTGGCAAATGTATTATGATGAACACGAAAGGCTTTACAAACTACGTCAATGGGTACGTCGCGGACGGCACAATTATCTGTATGGAACAGGTAAATTCAACAGTGATACCCGTAAATTTGACAAGATCTCATACGAGGAATTCGAAGGTAATACCAACGCATCGCCCCATACTTTTATAGGGCTTGTGTATTACCGTGAATTTAATTACGGAGGATATGATACCATAATCGGAGTTGGTGCAGGGAACTCATTAGGGAGAGTTACCCGTTGATAATGTTCACGATATATTTTTAGAACAGACTATCAAATTCTAGGGTACAATTTCACAAAGTAAGATAATTATTACAATACAAAACACTTATGCACATTAATCCAAATATTCGCTCAGAGTTTTATCTGGAAGACGGAATGACATTTCTTAATAACGGTTCGTTCGGGGCTGTACCACAAACTGTACGGGCAGTTCAAGAGGAATTCCGCTTGCAATTTGAAAGACAACCTGTTCGGTTTGTCCAAAGAGAGTTACCCGGTCTTCTGCGGTCAACAGCTTCAATTCTTGGTGATTTTATCGGAGCGCGAGGCGAAGATATTGCTTTTGTAGAGAATGCGTCAACAGGAATAACTGCGGTAGTCCGCTCAATGATTCCTTTTCTCAAAAGCGGAGATGAAATTCTAACCACAAGTCATGTTTACGGAGCAGTAAGGCAAACACTTATCCTTGCTGCTGAACATTCAGGTGCTAAACTTGTAGAGGTAAGTGTTCCCTTTCCTATTGAAGGTCCTGAGCAAGTAATTAATGCATTCAAAAGCGCAATTTCTGAAAATACAAAATTTGCAGTACTGGATCATATTACCTCTCCCACAGGAATAATTTATCCGATTGAAGAGTTGGTTGCAATTTGCAAACAGTACGAAATTGCAATTTTGGTGGATGGAGCGCACGCACCCGGAATGGTTGAGTTAAACCTCGATAAACTAGGAGCTGACTGGTACACCGGAAATTGTCATAAATGGTTGTTTGCACCTAAGGGGAGTGCCTTTTTATGGACTCATCCGGATAATCAAACAATCACTCACCCGACTGTTATTTCTCATAAATACAAGCTTGGATATACAGAAGAGTTCGACTGGACAGGAACACAAGATTTCAGCTCTTTCCTGTCAATTCCGGCAGGCATTGACTTTTTCAATAATCACGGTGGGGCTGATTTGCGGACAAGTAACCGGGCTTTAGCAATAGAAGCTCGAAACATTATTGCCTCTGCTTGGAGCAAGCCACACCCTGCTCCTGATGAAATGCTCGGTTTTATGGCAGCAGTTGAAGCTCCGATAGAGACTACAGGAACTCCGGAAGAAGCACAGGAACTTCATGATTGGCTATGGGATATCCACAGAATCGAAGTGCCAG
>CALMMI010000630.1 GCA_937868245.1 uncultured Ignavibacteria bacterium
CGTACATTATCCTGAATAAAATAGATATTACCGTTGAATCCTTCGTCTGGGAAGGTAGGGCGTGAGCTTCGCAGAAAAAAGTTTCGTTGTATTCAAAATAGGAACTTCTGTCCAAACGCTGCTGGTTGCGAGGCTGAGACAGTGCCGTATTGGAAACTCCCGTTAGCAGCAATATGGTAATGTATATAACCGACAGTGAATTTATCATAATTCGAATTGGTAATTGTAAAATTATGGTTTTTACATATATGTGGCAAAAGCAGAGTTAGATAAGGCATTGCCTTATCTAATCTCTACTCATAATCATATCGATTGTAATAATTAAACTGACAGTAACATAATAGAATTCATTTACCAAAACTGTTACAGCTGCGAAGGATGTTTTCCTTGCAAGAACAACTCGGCTTCCAATACATCTTCCACGCTTCCCATAAAAACAGGGGCACGCTCATGAATATCGCTCGGCTCAATGTCGAGAATCCGGCGATACCCGTCCGTAGATCTTCCTCCGGCTTGCTCTATTATCATGGAAAGCGGGTTCAATTCGTACATTAACCGAAGTTTCCCTTTTGGTGCAGTTGTATCGGAAGGATATATAAATATTCCTCCGTAGTATAAAGTACGGTGAACATCTGCAACTGCCGTACCAATGTATCGTGACGAATATGGTCGGCTTCTATCGGGCATATCTTCCTTAAGGTAGTTGATATACTCTCGCAAGCGGGGAGTCCAACGGTTCATATTACCTTCGTTGATACTGTAATATTTTCCACGTTTCGGTATCTTGATTTTTTCATTTGTAAGCAAGAATTCACCGATAGTTTGATCAAACGTAAAAACATCCACACCGTGCCCGCTTGTATATACCAGATTGGTACTGCTGCCGTAACTCGCATACCCTGCAGCCACCTGCTTGTATCCTGCTTGAAGTACATCTGCATGTGTGCCGTCTGTTGTTGCAGTAGGGTCAAGCCGTTGGTAAATTGAAAAAATAGTGCCGATTGTAACATTTACATCTATGTTCGACGAGCCGTCCAACGGGTCGAATATGAGTACATATTTTCCTTTGTGGTAATTGTCAGGAATTTTGATAAGTCCCTGTGATTCCTCAGAAGCCATTACGCAAAGATGTCCTCCGTGATCCATTGCACGGAAGATAATATCATTGGCAAACTCATCCAACTTTTTTACCTGTTCACCGTGAACATTATGAGAATCAGTTAACCCAAGAACATCACTTAACCCCGCCCTGCGAACATCCCTTGCTATAAGACGTATTGCCAGTGTTAAATCGCGTAAAAGTCTGGAAAATTCTCCTGTTGCCTTAGGGTGAAGTTCTTGCTCTTCTGAAAAATGACGTTCAATTGTTACAAGCTTTGAAGTACTGAAAATAGCCATTCCGGTTAAGAAAAAAATGAATAAATGTTTGCTGAATTGTACTGTTCACGCAAGCCGTCGTGTAAATTTTTCACAAAATAGCACAGAATTTGGTTCTAGAAAAGGAAAAACAAGTACGAGGTAATTAAAGGGGGAATAGAGGTCAATAATATATAAAAAAAGCGCAACTACAGTGTAGTTACGCTTAATAGCTAACTCATCAAGAATGAATTACATTGGTTTTTTTTCAGCTTTTTCTGCTTTTTTAACTTTTTTAGCTTTTACTTCTGTTTTTGCTTCAGCTTTTACTTCCGCTTTAGCTTCAGCTTTTGCAGCGTGTTTAGCTTCTGCTTTTGCAGCAGGTTTAGCTTCAATTTTTACAGGAGCTGGTTTAGCGTCAGCTTTTGGTTTGTCTGTTGCAAATACATTTACAGATGTTGATACCGCAAAAACTACGGCTAATAATGCTACGAATTTACGCATTGAATAATCTCCACAATTAAAATATTGAAAATATTGTCTTAACTTCAAGTGCGAAAATACGGTGTAAAAATGAAACGTCCAATAACCATCGTATTAAACTTTATTCATATCTCCATAAAATGACGAAGAAACCCTCAAACGCCGTTAAAATCGTCTATTTTCTGTAATTTGCATTGTCATTATCGATTTCTCTTCTCTTAATACATTGTATTTATTATACCATAATGTCAAATTCGATTAAGAAAAAAATAGTAATTATCGGACCGGCTCACCCTTACAGGGGAGGGAATGCCATGTTCATTCAATATTTATGTAATGCACTTTCTGAAAA
>CALMMI010000631.1 GCA_937868245.1 uncultured Ignavibacteria bacterium
TATAATTGCCAGCTGTATCGCTGCAACATGTCCTTTTCGATTCTGAGCGCGCGTCTGTATGTTACCTTTTTGGTATCAGATTCAGAAAATGGAAGTTCAGCCACATCCCATGTGTTTCCTCCATCATAACTGCGTTCCCATTTTCCTTGCAAGCTACTTACAAATCGTGTGTTCGATGGGATTAGGGAATGAATTTGCTCCTTAGTAAACGGCTTGTATTCCTGCTGCTGTGAATGCACAGGTTGAACAAAAGCAACTGCTCCAAAACAAAGGAGAGTAAACAAAAATCGTAAAAAATGTAAAGGGTATAATCGCGGATTCGTTACAAAACTCATTATGTTCTTAAAATTAAATCAAAATAAAAAAGATGACCATGTCTGTAATTGCCAAAATCACAAACTAAAATGAAGTCATTCGCCAAATTCTTTGGCAAAATTAGAAGTTCTTTGCTGCATGAGCAAACAATCTTGTTATTCTTGGGCTATAACAAACATCTTGCCAAATTTTTTGAAATGTCAGGATGCAGTAATTTGAATGTGTAAAACGAACAAAAATGTAGTAATTTTACTGTACAAACGTTCGATTGAAATATTTTTTGTTGTGATAATTTATGGATCCTATTGCTCAAATTGTGTTCAGGTGCGCTGCCGTATATGTGTTTATGATAATAGCTATACGGGTTACCGGAAAAACAGAACTCGCACAGTTATCCGTAATAGACCTAGTGCTTGTACTGCTGATCAGTAATTCCGTACAGAATGCAATGGTGGGGGAAAATACATCGCTGTTAGGAGGGTTAACAGCGGCTGCGGCACTGTTCTCGTTGCATGGACTGTTCAAAATGAGTTTTTATTACAGTAAATCTTTACGTAAACTATTTGAAGGTGAGCCGCTTGTTCTTATTTACCGTGGGAAAATTAACAAAAAAAATCTTGGGTCTGCACGTTTACCACTCGATGAGTTGGAAGCAGCATGTAGGGAACACGGAGTTGAAAAAATTGAAGATGTGAATTTGGCACTTCTTGAATCAGATGGAAATATCAGCATACTATCAGGAAATTATGGACGCAGTACGCAACATCAACGCAGAATAAAACGTCGTATAACACAATCGAATCAATCTTCTTCGGAGTAATAGACGGTAATTTGTATTGTAATGACAAACTAAAAATATCTACGATGATACTCCATTTCGACAGTCGGTTATTTCTACACGCACTTTACGTAGGCATAGTGTACAGCTGCCTTGCCTTTGGTGCTACGTATTATCGAAAGATAGCAGATGACCTGGAAGTACGGAAACTAAGTATGGGCGAGGAAATCTTTTCAACATATAGCCCACTCGCACTTTTGGGAATAGCTGCTTTTACAGCTCTTTTCTGTATTTTTGCTGTTGTGGCTTTACTTCAAGAGAACCCGCATCTTATTGTATATGTGCTGCCTGTTGCTTGCGGGATAAATGTACTTCAATTTATACTGCGAGCCAGGCATCAGAGGGTGATGATAAAAAGCAAAGGAGTAGTCGTCAGGTATTTATTTAAAGAAGGTGGGATTGGAATCGGTTATGGTTCTTTGAGTAGAGTGGAGGCTCGCAAGTTTGGTTCTTGGTATGTTGTCAGGTTTATCGGGGATAAAGAAAAAACATTTGCTATATGTCATTTACGAAATGAAATGTTTCAACATATTCATGCTATGGTAAGGATGAATCCGGAGTGCCGTGTTGTTGTAGAAGAATAATTTTCAAACAAAAAAAGCAATTTTCCCTTGTAATGAAAAACATCTTGTTACTGCTGATTATAATAATTTTATTGAGTTGTTCTGCTGTTGCTTCCGACGGCTTATTTGGGAAAGCAAAAGTTGGAACTCCTCATTTATCATTAGATTATCTTGGTACAAGCACAGAATTTAGAGGCTGTAGGGCAAACGTAGCAGTAACAATTGAGGATTACTTTGAGATAAATTTTATTTCTCTTGCTGCTAATTATGATGGTCATAAGCTAGGGGTATCGGCAAACAGTGTTTTGAATGTTATATCAGGAGTTGGTTACTTTGTTAAAAGGTCAGACTATTTTATATTCCCTTTACTTTTACATTTTCTTACTAATCCAACGTTCAAATATCCACTTGTAAAAGAAAGAATAGAGGTAGTCGCAGGAGTTAAGACAGATTTCTATGTTTTTAATGATGAGCCGTGTGTCTATTCTGAAGGTTCTGTTGGTCTAAGAGGGCAAATAGATAAATTCGGTTTAGAAGCAAATGTAAGTAAACCATTTGCAAAAGGATATCTTGCGGACAATTCTGCATATATTGGACTCAGGCTCTTTTATTATCTTAAGTAGGTATCGTATTATCCAATTGTACTTTTTTTGTTGATAATTTAATTACAGTAATTCATTACGGAATATTATGAAAAAAACAATGCTAATATTTGTTGTAATGATACTTTCAGTACATACAGTGTATTCTGATGGATTCGGTAATAAAGAATACTATGCCTCGTTTGATTTTAACGGTATAAACAGTAATAGCCAACTAAGAGGTGCGCGGTTAAATTACTCGTTTCTCTTAAGAAATTATCTGGAGGGCAGCCTGTTCTCAATAGCTACACAATATGACGGGGATAAAGTTAGAGTTTCCTCGAACGGATTATTCTCGGCAGTCGGTGGGATTGGACTCTATATGGTAGCTTCTAAATTCAACACCAAAACATCGGATCTATACGCAGCAGCTACGGTGGTTATGTTATCTCCGCTCATACTTCAGATGATAACAAACCCGATGTTGAAAATTCCATTAGTACAAGACCATCTTGACTTTACGGCAGGAATTAGAACAGACTATTTCCTTTTCAATACAGTGGCACGCATTTACTCAGAGGGAACTATCGGACTCAGAGGCAGATACGGAAAAACGGCACTTGAAGTAAATGCAGGTGTGCCTTTTACAAAAGGATGTTTTGACAACAAAACTCCTTATGTTGGTGCAAGATTCTTTTATATTATCGGGGCTTAGGATGAATTGTACAGTACTTTTACGGAAACATTCCTGAATTATTATTGATGAACTACCAAATAGCACTCTTCGATTTAGACGGAACAATTATTAATTCTCAAGTAGGTATCACAAGATCCGTTCAATACTCCCTAAAACATTTTGGAATTGAAGTTGAAAACCCAGATACATTAGTTCACTTTGTAGGTCCTCCGCTTCATAAATC
>CALMMI010000632.1 GCA_937868245.1 uncultured Ignavibacteria bacterium
TAACGTACCGAATGTTATAATCTGAGCAACCGATTTTTCACCGTATTTTTCCTTCACGTAGTCAATGACGACATCGCGTTTGTCGTCACTGAAGTCAATATCAATATCGGGCATCGATACACGGTCAGGATTAAGAAACCGTTCGAACAGCAAATCGTATTTAATCGGGTCAACATTGATAATTCCAAGAGCATACGCTACAACACTTCCTGCTGCAGAGCCCCGTCCCGGACCTACCCGAACACCTTTTTTCTGCGCTTGAATAATGAAATCCTGCACGATAAGGAAATACCCTGCATAGCCCATCCGTTTGATAACATCCAATTCAAATTTTACGCGGTCGAGCAAATCTTTGTTTTGTTCTTTGTAACGTCTTTCCAACCCTGCGTATGTTAACTCCTCAAGATACTCTTCAAGATTGGTTGCTTTGGATTCCGGTGGAATCGGAAACGATGGCATTTTAATGTCCGACTGGAGGGTAACATCACATTTCTCAGCTACCTCAAGAGTATTCTCAAATGCTTGCGGGAAGTCCTTGAAAATTTTGGACATTTCCTCTGATGTCTTGAAGTACATCTCGGGTTTTCCGTACCGAAGTTCCTGAACATTTGTATTGGATTTTGGTCCTGCATCCTTGATATGCAACAGAACATTGTGGGCTACCGCGTGTTCTTTTTTGATATAATGGCAGTCGTTAGAGACTATGAGTTTGATTCCAAGTTCTTCCGCTAGCCGCGGGGCTTGAGCCATTACAATTTCATCACCGGGCAAGCCGTGATCTTGAAGTTCGATATAGAAATCATCACCAAATAGATTTTTATACCAGATTGCATTTGCTTTTGCAAGATCGTAATCTCCTGCAAGTAGAGGTGCATTTATCACACCCGACAAACATGCCGAAAGGGCAATAATTCCCTCGTGATATTGCTCAAGCAAATCGGTATCAATACGAGGACGGTAATAGAATCCTTCGGTATGCCCAAGGGTGGTGAGTTTCATCAGATTCTTATATCCAATGTCGTTTTTGGCAAGGAGGACAAGGTGGAAGTAGTTACGTTTTTTAGTGGATGCTTTTCCTGCACTTTTGTCGAAACGGCTGCCGTTTGCAATATAGACTTCGCACCCGAGAATCGGCTTGATACCTGCTTTTTTCGCTTTTTTATAGAATTCAAAACAACCAAACATTACCCCGTGATCGGTAAGGGCAATAGATTTTTGTCCGTCTTCCTTGGCAGCATAAATTAGCTGTTCGGGAGTACAGGCGGCATCCAATAATGAATAATGGGTATGATTATGTAAATGGACGAATTCTGGCATGATATCTTAGAGTGTTATATTTCGAGAGATTGACTTTTACTTTTGGTGGAGCACAGAGGGTTTTGTGGTACAAAAATACATTAAAGAAGATTCCCAAACAAGGTTTTCAATAACCGGCTATACGTTGAGTAACGCATTCGGAGGATATGTATTTTCTCCTTCTGAAGTTTTCAATTGAATTGAAAATTGAATTTCTTCCAAAGGAATCGGAAGTGAAATATAGAGTTGATCTGCAGTATGGAGTACTTTCAATGAATGAATGTTAAATACGGTG
>CALMMI010000633.1 GCA_937868245.1 uncultured Ignavibacteria bacterium
ATATATCCGTCCATTACATTATTTCTTTTTCTGTTTGGCCGGTCATTATCGGCACTACCCTTATATCAAAGAACGTTTGTACTTACAATCGCTTTAGTCCCATGGGTAATGTTTGTAGGAGTTCCTTTAGTGGAATCGTTCTTAAGAATAATAAATACGAAAAATAAAATTTCAAATTAACAATATACTTGCTCCTATTTGCAATGCGTTACATTGCCAACCCACCATCTACACTCAAAACTTGTCCGGTAATGTAATTTGCATCGTCCGACATAAAAAACGCTACAACAGATGCTATTTCTTCAACTTGCGCTGCACGTTTCAACGGTATCATCGTAGAGAAAGCACTGCGTTGTTCATCTGTTAATTTCTCTGTCATATCGGTTGCTACGAAGCCCGGAGCAATGCAATTTACTAAAATATTTCGAGATGCGAGTTCTTTTGCAAGAGATTTTGTAAGTCCGATAATTCCCGCCTTCGATGAACAGTAATTTACCTGTCCCGGATTACCGTTAATTCCTACAATCGAACCGATATTGATAATCTTTCCCTTACGCTGCGACATCATTGTACGGCATACAGCTTTGCAACAAAGAAAAGCACCTTTCAGGTTTGTATCAATTACATCGTCCCAATCTTTTTCGCTCATTCGCATGAGCAATGTATCGCGGGTAATGCCGGCATTATTGACAAGTACGTCAATTCTTCCTACTTCTTTAATCACCTCGTCCACAAGTTCTTTTACGGATTGTTCCGAAGAAACTTCGGCGCGGAGAAACCGCACACTCAATCCTGAGTTACACAATTCATCTTGAATTGCCTTTGCTTTTTCTTCATTACTATTGAATGTAGCATACACTCTTGCACCTTCTGCAGCCAAACGACGCACAATTGCCTCACCGATTCCTCGCGAGCCGCCGGTTACGATAGCTACTTTTCCTGTAAAACGTTTTTCCATTCTTTTCTCTAAATTTTCACTGATTACTGTTTTAATTAGAATGCCTTTTGTACGTCAACAGCCGTATCAAAACCTGAAAAGGTTGCTCCGGCAAGTGTACGCTTTACTAATCCTTGAAGTACTTTACCCGGACCTATTTCTATAAAATTTGTTATCCCAGCCGTTTGCATATTCATCATCGTTTCAGTCCATCGGACAGGAGATACGAGTTGCTCTATTAAAGAGTTTCGTAAATTATCAGCTTTTTTTTCCGGTTTTGCAGATATGTTGCAATATACTTCTACCGAACTGTCATTAAATTTAGTGGAGTGAATTGCTTCAGCAAGACGTTCCTTGGCAGAATCTAATAATGGTGAATGGAACGCTCCGCTTACGGGAAGTTCCGTTACCATTCTTGCACCAGCTTCTTTGAACGTTGTAATATGCTGACGTAAGTAATCAGCAGAACCTGAAACTACCACCTGACCGGGAGAATTATAATTAGCGGCTACAATCACTCCATCTGTTCCATTTAGCTTTTCACAAATCTCATTCACAACTTCATCAGCCAAGCCAATCACGGCAAGCATAGTACCGGGCTTCTCTTCTCCTGCACGGAACATCAACTCACCTCGTAAGGCTACAAGTTTGAGTGCATCTTCAAACCCAAGTACTCCTGCAGCATAAAGGGCAGAATACTCACCTAATGAATGACCCGCAACTGCAGAAAATTCCAATTTATCCCGTAATAAGTCCACCAAAATTGCTTCATGGACAAATAGAGCAGGTTGTGTATATCGTGTTTCTTTTAAAGTTTCAGCAGGACCTTCATAGCAGATTGTGCTTAATGAGAATCCCATGATTGAATCTGCTTGCTCCATACGTGCTTTAGCCTGAGGAAATTCATCCGCCAAGCCTTTAATCATGCCTACGTATTGTGAACCTTGTCCTGAAAAAAGAAGTGCATTCATCGATAATCAACCTTTAATCCCCTCGGTCCCCTTTAACAAGGGGATGACTTAGGTGTCTATTTTACTTTTTGTTAACTTTACAACTTATAACAATCAAGCTTTTTTCTTGTCTCCCCCTTGTTAAAGGGGGACTAAGGGGGATTTTCTTCTAAAAGATTACTTCATTCCCCAACGTAGATAAATACTACCCCACGTATAACCCGCTCCAAAACTCGCCAAAATTACGCCGTCGCCGTATTTCAATTTACCTTGATGCCATAACTCAGACAGGCAAATCGGGATCGTTCCTGCTGTGGTATTTCCGTATTTATCAATATTAATCATCACCTTATCAGGGCTGAGTCCCATTCTACGAGCTGTTGCATCAATAATTCTAAGGTTTGCCTGATGGGGTACAAG